>DASUHU010000263.1:0-16022 GCA_036273395.1 Candidatus Limnocylindrales bacterium | reverse complement strand
CGGCCGAAGAGTCGGAGCTGGATGTCGGGCTTGGACCGATACAGACGCCGCGAGATCTCGGAGAGCGGCGCGCCGGCCTCGACGAGGGCGCCCGAGACGGCGAGCGTCCGGGGCGTCGCGTTGGGATGGGCGAACGTCGCGGTGTCCATGACGATCCCGGCCATCAGCGCCGCGGCCAGCGACCCCCGTCCGGTCTCGAGCGAGACGCCGAGACGAGCCGCCAGCAGCGCCACGAGCTCGCACGTCGCCGCGGCCTCGGGATCGACCCAGTCGCCCGGCCGGCCCTCGTCGTTCGAGGCATGGTGGTCGATGATCGTCCGGGGGAGGTGGTCGAACAGCTCCGGACGACGGCGTCGGAGCTCCCCCACCCGATCGATCGTGCCGCAGTCGACGACGATCAGCCGGTCGTAGCCCGCGTGAGGATCCGGATCCGATGTGAATCGGTCCATCCCCTCGAGGAAGTCGTACAGCGACGGCACCGGATCCGAGCAGGCGAGCGTCGCCCGCCCACCGCGAGCCTCCACGATCGCGGCGACGCCGAGGGCCGCCCCGAGCGTGTCCGCATCGGGGCTCTCGTGGCTCGCGATGAGGGCGTGACGGGTCTCGACCACCGCCTCGAGGGTCGCCTCGGGGACCGCCGTCAGCCAGGGACCGAGATCGATGGTCATGCGCCGCCTCCGCCGTCGTCCGCTCGGGGCAGCCTGGGCCGTGGCGTCGGCAGCGGATCGCCCGGCGCGGCATCGTCACCCGGGACGTGCCCGGCTTCGAGCTCGGCCAGCAGGTGGAGCACCCGGGTCCCCCGCTCCGCCGTCTCGTCGAGCCGGACATGGAGCTCGGGGATCCGGCGCAGCCGGACGCGCGCGTTGAGGAGGTGCCGGACATACGGCATCGCGCGCTTCAGCGCGGCGAGGCTGGTGGCTCGCTCCTCGGGCTGGCCGATCAGGCTGACCCAGACCTGGGCGTGGCTCAGGTCCGGCGCCGTCTCGACGTCCGTGATCGTCACGAACCCGATCTCCGGATCGGACACCTCGCGCTCGAGGATCGCCCCGATCTCCTCGCGCAGCAGCGCATCGACCCGCCGCGTCCGCTGGGTCATGACATCGTCCCTCGTGTCACCGTGCGGATCGGCCGTCGGCGCGGCGACCCTCCGTCAGTTGGTCAGGGACCGACTGACGGTCTGCGTGGTGAAGCACTCGATGATGTCGCCCTCGACGATGTCACTTGTCGAGGCCAGCCCGATGCCGCACTCGAAGCCCGTCTGGACCTCTCGGACGTCGTCGCGGAAGCGCCGGAGCGAGTCGATCCGGTCGGTCACGATGACCTTGCCGCCGCGCCACAGCCGAGCGCCGCCGCCGCGCACGATCCGGCCGTCGGTCACGTACGAGCCGGCGATGACCTGGCTCTTGCCGATGCGGATGATCTGGCGGACCTCGGCCCGACCTTCGACGACCTCGACCAGCTCCGGCTCGAGCATGCCGCCGAGGGCCTTCTCGATGTCGTCGGTGAGCTGGTAGATGATGTCGTAGCGGCGGACGTCGACCTTCTCGGCCTCGGCCGCACGCCGGGCCGTGTCGCTGATCCCGGTGTTGAATCCGACGACGATCGCGTTGGAGGCCGAGGCGAGCAGGATGTCGTTGTCGCTGATCTCGCCGGCGCCCTCGTGGATGATGTTGAGCTTGACCTCGTCGGTCGCGAGCTGCTCGAGGGCGTGGCGGATCGCGCCGAGCGACCCGGACACGTCGGCCTTGATGATGATCCGCAGCTCCTTGGCCTGGCCGGCCTGGATCTGGCGGTAGAGGTCCTCGAGCGTCGCCCGGCCGGTGCCGTCGCCGGCATGCGTCCCGGCCTGGGTCCGGCGTGCCTCGACGAGGGTCCGGGCCGCCTTCTCGTCCGCGACGACCCGCAGGATGTCGCCGGCCTCGGGGACCTCGGACAGCCCGAGCACGACCGCCGCGGTGGCAGGCCCGGCCTTCGTCATCCGCTGGCCGTGCTCGTTCTCGAGTGCCCGGACCTTGCCGAATGTCTCGCCGACGACGATGACGTCGCCGACGTTGAGCGTCCCGGTCTGGACGAGGGCTGTCGCGACCGGTCCGCGACCGCGGTCGAGGCGGGCCTCGACGATCGTGCCGATCGCGGGTCGGTTCGGATTGGCCTTGAGCTCCTGGAGGTCGGCGACCAGCTCGATCATGTCGAACAGGTCGTCGAGGCCCGTCCCGGCCCGGGCGGAGACGGGCACGAGGGGCGTGTCGCCGCCGTACTCCTCGACGATGACGCCGGCGTCGGTGAGCTCCGTCTTGACCCGATCCGGATTGGCATCCGGCTTGTCCATCTTGTTGAGGGCGATGATGATCGGGACCTTCGCCGCCTTGGCGTGGTTGATCGCCTCGAGGGTCTGGGGCATCACGCCATCGTCCGCCGCCACGACGATCACGGCGATGTCGGTGACCTTGGCGCCTCGGGCCCGCATCGCCGTGAAGGCCTCGTGGCCAGGCGTGTCGAGGAACACGACGCGCTTGTCGCCCTTGACGACCTCGCTCGCGCCGATGTGCTGGGTGATTCCGCCGCGCTCCCCCGCCGCGACGCTCGTCGAGCGGATCGCGTCGAGGAGGCTCGTCTTGCCGTGGTCGACGTGACCCATGACGGTCACGATCGGCGAGCGGGACGCGAGATTGGCCGCATCATCCTCGACGAACAGCTCGTCCTTGGTCGCGGCCGCCGGCGCGTGCCCGTTCTCGCCGTCGCGCTCGTCCGAGGCGGCCGCGGTCGTGGCCGCGGGCTGCGGCTCGGCGACCTCGAAGCCCAGCTCCGACGCGACAAGCGACGCGGTGTCGCGGTCGATCAGCTGGTTGATCGTCGCGAAGATGCCGCTCTTGATGAGCTCCCGGATCACGTCGGCGGGGTTGACCGCCAGCAGCTCCGCGAGGTCCTTGACGGTGATGGTCGGCGGCAGCTCGACCGCGCCACGCTCGCGCGGATCGGCGACCTGGACGGCCGCGCCGGCGAACGCGGCGTCGCGCCGCGGGGGCTTGCGCGGGCCGCGCCGTCCGCGGGTGCCGCTCCTACTCCTGGCCACGTGGTCCTCCCGGAATCGTCGTCGGCGTCACCGTGGCGAGCAGCTCGCTCGGCAGGGACGCGGGGATGGGTGCAGCGAGGGCCCGGCCGAGGAGGCCGCGACCGAGGGCGGTGCTGATGCAGGCGTCGTCACGACAGACGTAGGCCCCCCGCCCGGCGAGCTTCCCGGTTCGATCCAGCTCGACCGAACCGGCGGGCAGCCGGACGAGGCGCACGAGCTCGCGCTGCGGTCGAGCCGTCCGGCAGGCGACGCAGGTTCGAAGCGGCGGCTGACGGAGCGGGCGCATGCCCGCCGCCGCGGCTACGACGACACCTCCCCGGTCGAGGCCTTCGTCCGGCGCGCTCGCGGCTTCGTCGGCCCGGCGCCGGCCGCGACGGGCTCCCTGGCGGACTCACCGTCGCCGCTGCCGTCGGCCGAGATCTCGGTGGCGCCATCCGACTCGTCAGGGGTCGTGCCATCCGGCTTGCCGGCGCCAGCGGCATTGGCCTCGGTGGCCGCGGGCGAGCTCCCCTTCGGGGTCTCCGCGGACCCGTCGGCCGCGGCCGAGCTCTCCTTTGGGGTCTCCGCGGACCCGTCGGCCGCGGCCTCCGGCGCGCTCGCGGCGCGGTCCGCCGCGGCCTTCGCCTCCGCCACCGAGACATCGCTCCGGATGTCGATCCGCCAGCCGGTCAGGCGCGCGGCGAGGCGGGCGTTCTGGCCCTCGCGGCCGATCGCCAGCGAGAGCATCCGCTCGGGGACCGTGACGTTCGCGATCCGATGCTCCTGGTCGATGTCGACGCCCAGGACCTGGGCCGGCGAGAGGGCGTTCGCCACGAACTGGCCGGGGTCCTCGCTCCAGGGGATCACGTCGATCTTCTCGCCGCCGAGCTCGGCCACGACCCCCTGGACCCGGGCGCCGCGCTGGCCAACCGTGGCCCCCACGGGATCGAGCCCATCCTGGCGCGACGACACGGCGACCTTCGAGCGGCTGCCGGCCTCTCGGGCGATCGCCCGGATCTCGACGGTGCCGTTGTGGATCTCGGGAACCTCCAGCTCGAAGAGGCGCTTGAGGAAGCCCTTGTGGGTCCGGCTGACGAACAGCGTGGGCCCGCGCGGCGTTCGCCGGACCTCGAGGACGTAGGCCTTCACGTTCTGGCCGATCCGGTAGTGCTCGAGCGGCGACTGCTCGGTCGTCGCGAGGACGGCCTCGACGCCCTTGCCGAGGTCCAGGATGATCGCCCGCGGCTCGACCCGGTTGACGGAGCCCGTGACGAGCTCGCCGTCGCGGCTCGCGAACTGGTCGAAGACCACGTCGCGTTCGGCCTCGCGCAGCCGCTGGAGGACGACCTGCTTGGCCGTCTGGGCGCCGATCCGGCCGAACGTCTCGCCGTCGAGCTCCTCGATCTCCACGAGCTCGCCCGGCCGTGCGTCGGGCTTGTACTTCCGAGCCTCGTCGAGGGTGAAGTGGGTCAGCTGCTGGTCCTCGTCGATCTCCGACGCGGCGATCCGAGCCCGATACACGCGGATGCGACCGCTGTCGGCGTCGATCTGGACGTGGATGTCCTCTTCGTTCGCGACGCGGCGGTAGGCGGCCGCGATCGCCTCCTCCACCGTCCGGATCAGCTGCTCGCGGGGAACCTGCTTCTCGGCATTCAGCTGGAGGAGAGCGCCGACGAAATCCCGACTCATGTCGCTTCGTCCTCCTCTCCGAATCGCGCTCGCCGCCGAAAAAAAACGTGGGGGTCACCCACGTCTGAGGCGGCCTGTTCCGATTGCCGGGAGTATACACGGCGACCTCGGAGGCGTCGATCGGGCCGGCCCCGCCCGCTACGATCCGGACATGTCGACCGAACGCCTGCTGGCCCTCGTCGGGCTCGTCGTGGCCCTGTTCCTGCTGGCCCGATTCGGCCCGACGGCCTGGCGGTCGTGGCGAATCCTGAGCGGCGTGAAGCGCCGCCGCCTGGCGGATGCGGGCCCCGAGCCGATGCCCCCGCCGGACATGATCCACCGGATCCTGCACGAGCTCGTCGGCCAGGGCTTCGGTCGCATCGGCGAGCGCTGGATCCAGCTGCCGGGCCGGCCGGTGGCGTTCGAGTGGGTGCTTGGCGAGCCGTCGGGCGAGGCCTACGTCGTGGTCGTGCCGTCGGCGGTCCTGGGCGGCGGGCTCGTGGCCTGCTACTCGTCCTTCGATGATGGGATGTGGGTCCAGACGAACTATCCCCGCGGCGCGGTCGTCCAGAAGCCCTCGTTCGTGAGCGCCTTCGTCGATACCGGGGTGGCCGATGCGCTGGCGGCCCACCGCCGCCAGGTCGACGCGCTCCGAGCCCGGCACGGCCAGCCTCGACGCATTCACACGATGGCCGACACGCTCCGGATGGACGCCGACTACCGGACCCGCCACGGCGGCTCGACCCTGCGGGCCCTGACGGGCCGCAACGTGACGCCGGCCCTCGGTGCGCTGGCCCTCGCGGTGATCTTCGGGCTGCTGCTGCTCGCCGCGCGTTGACGCGGACCAATGGTCAGGCCCGAGTCGCGGCCTCCGCGCGACCGGCGTAGCGCCGATCGACGTAGCCCTCGAGCAGGCCGATGAACTCGTCGACGAGGCCATCGCCGCGGAGCGTCCGATCGAGCTTGCCATCGACGAACACCGGTGCAACGGGCTCCTCGAACGTCCCCGGCAGGGAGATCCCGATGTCGGCGTGCTTCGACTCACCGGGGCCGTTCACGACGCAGCCCATCACGGCGACGGTCAGGTCCTCGACGCCGGGATAGCGCTCGCGCCATTCGGGCATCCGGTCGCGGACGTGCCCCTGGATGCGCTCGGCCATCTCCTGGAAGAACGTCGAGGTCGTCCGGCCGCAGCCCGGGCAGGCGCTGACCTGGGGCAGGAACGAGCGCAGGCCCATCGACTGGAGGACCTGCTGGGCGACCCGGACCTCCTCCTCGCGCTCGCCGCCCGGCGCGGGCGTGAGCGAGACCCGGATCGTGTCGCCGATCCCCTCCTCCAGCAGGATCGCGAGGCCCGCCGTCGAGGCGACGATGCCCTTCATGCCGAGGCCGGCCTCGGTCAGCCCGAGGTGGAGCGGCAGGTCCGTGCGGGCGGCGAGGATCCGGTAGACGTCGACCAGGTCGCGGACCCGGGAGACCTTGGCCGACAGGATGATCCGGTCGTGCGGGAGGCCCGTCTCCTCGGCCAGATCGGCGGAGCGGATGGCCGACTCGACCATCGCGTCGATCATGACGTCGCGGGCGTCCCGGGGCTCCGGCAGCCGGGCGTTCTTGTCCATCAGGCCCATGAGCAGCTGCTGGTCGAGCGAGCCCCAGTTGACCCCGATCCGGACCGGCTTGCCGTGCTCGATCGCGACCCGGACGATCGTCTGGAAGTTCGCGTCGTGGTGCTTCGCCCCGACGTTGCCGGGATTGATCCGGTACTTCGCGAGGAGCTTCGCGGTCTCGGGGTACTCCACGAGCAGCTGGTGGCCGTTGTAGTGGAAGTCGCCGATGACGGGCACGCCGACGCCGAGGTCGCGGAGCTTCCCGATCATCTCGGGCACCGCGGCCGCCGCGGCGTCCGTGTTGACGGTGACCCGGACGAGCTCGCTGCCGGCATGGGCCAGGCGCGCGACCTGGATCGCGGTCGCGTCGGGATCCGCCGTGTCGGTGTTGGTCATCGACTGGACGACGACGGGATGGCGGCTGCCCACGGGCACGCCACCGACGTCGACCGTGACCGTCTCGCGGCGGTGGCGACCGGCCTCGAGCTCGACCGTCATTGCGTGAGGCCCAGGCCACGGGCGACGTCGAAGCCCGAGATCCAGAGGATGAACGCGAACAGGAACACGAACCCGACGAGGTACGTCAGCTGCTCGGCCCGGAGGCTCATCTGGCCGCGGGCGAGGCGCTTGATGACGAGCACGAGGATCCGGCCGCCGTCGAGCGGCGGGAAGGGCAGGATGTTGACGACGGCGAGGTTCACCGAAAGCAGTCCGGCCAGGAACAGCAGCCCGGCCCAGCCGCTCGAGAAGAAGACCTGGCCGATCTCGTAGGCGATGCCGATCGGGCCGGACGCGGCGGGCGGCGCGGTCGGATTCGTCGCGAAGCCGGCGACGAGCCCGCCCAGCGCTCCCACGATGAGGCCGCCGGCCCGGGCGGTCTCGGCGGCGCCGAGGCCGATGGCCTCCCCGAGGGGATGGGTGCCGGTGAAGGTCGTCGGCACGGCCTCGAACGAGCTCCCGCTCCCGGCCGGGACGAAGATCCCCAGCGGACCGTGGCTGTCGTCGACCTGGGACGCCGACCGCAGCGCCACGGGGATCGTGACGTCGGAACCGTCGGCGTGCTGGACCTCGAGCTGGATGGTCTGGCCGATGTCGTTCCGGATCGTCGTGAGGATGTCCGCGTCCGCGAAGATGTCGAAACGCCGGCCGTTGACGCCGATGAGGATGTCGCCGCCGACGAGTCCGGCCTGCTCCGCCGGCGAGCCGGGCTGGACGCCGTTCTGGGGCACGACCACGCCGAACACCGGGCTGAGCTGCCACGCGATCAGGACGAACAGCACGAAGCCCAGCACGACATTCATGACCACGCCGGCCACGAGGATCCCGACCTGCGTCGGCAGCCACCGGCCCGCGAACGAGCCGCGATCCTCGGAGTGATCGCCGTCCTCGCCATCGAGCTTGACGAAGCCGCCGAGCGGTAGCCAGTTCAGCGTCCAGAGCGTCTCGCCGGTCGATCGCAGGACCCGGGCCCGCGGCGGGAACCCGATCCCGAACTCGAGCACCCGGACCTCGAGGGCCTTGGCGCTCAGGAAGTGCCCGAGCTCGTGGACGAGCACGAGCGTCCCGAGGACGAGGAAGAACAGGACGACGGTGATGACGAGGTGCTCGAGGTCGGTCATCCCAGACCCGCCACGGGCGCCGGGGATCCGAACGCCGCCCGGACCGCTCGATCCAGCGCCTCGATCTCGTCGATCGAGGGATCAGGGCCGCCGGCCGTGCCGAATCGCGCCACCGCGTCCTCGAGCAGCCGGGGAATGCCCGTGAACTCGAGTGATCCCGCCAGGAAGCGCTCGACCGCGACGTCATCCGCCGCGATCAGCGCGGCCGTTGCCCGGGGGCCCGCGGCGCCGGCGTCGCGGGCGATCCGGAGCGCGGGGAAGCGAGTCTCGTCCGGCAGCTCGAACGCGAGCTGTCCCGCCGCGATGAGATCTGCCGGCGTGGCGGGCGACGGCCGGCGAGCCGGGAACGTCAGGGCGTACTGGATCGGGAGGCGCATGTCCGGGGTGCCCAGCTGGGCCTTGAGCGAGCCGTCCGCGAACTGGACGGCGGAGTGGACGATCGACTGCGGGTGGATGACGACGTCGATCGCGTCGTACGGGACATCGTAGAGCCAGTGGGCCTCGATGACCTCCAGGCCCTTGTTCGCGAGCGTCGCGCTGTCGATCGTGATCTTCGGGCCCATCGTCCAGGTCGGGTGGCGCAGCGCGTCCGCGGGCGCGATGTCAGCGAACGTGCCGGACGGGCGTGTGCGGAACGGTCCGCCCGAGGCCGTGAGGATGAGGCGGGCCACGCTGGCCATCGCCTCGCCGGCGAGGCACTGCCAGATCGCGGAGTGCTCCGAATCGATCGGCCGGAGCCAGCCGAGCGGCGACGCGAGCGGGTCGCGCGGGTCCGCGCGGGCATGCTCGGCGGCGAGTCGGCGGGCGAGGGGCATGACCAGGTGCCCGCCCGCGACGAGCGTCTCCTTGTTGGCCGTCGCGACGACCGTCCCGCGCTCGAGCGCGGCGATGACCGGACGGAGGCTCACGATGCCGCTCGTCGCCACGACGAGGATGTCGAGGTCGGGGCGGGCGGCGATCTCGCTCAGGGCCTCGACACCGTCCTCGGCGGTGGCCGTGGACGCGACGGAGAAGCGGGCGGCCTGCTCGTGAAGGAGCTCGTGGTTCCGGCCTGCGGCGAGGGCCACGACCTCGAACGCCCCGTCGCGTTCGATGACGTCGAGGGCCTGGCGACCGATCGAGCCGGTCGAGCCCAGGATCGCGACGCGGGTCGGCCTGCCGCCGCGCCCGTCAGCCGAGGACGGCGACGACATACAGGAATGCCACCGGAGCCGCGAACAGGAACGAGTCAATTCGATCGAGCAGGCCGCCGTGGCCCGGGATGAGCCGGCCCGACTCCTTCGCGCCGGCCGCCCGCTTCAGCATCGACTCGACGAGGTCGCCGACCTGGGCCGATACGGCGATCACGAGACCGAGCACCGCGCCGGCGATCGCCGGCCGGCCGAGCGCAGCGACGAGAAGCGCCGCGACGATCACGGCGGCGAGTGTCCCGCCGACCACGCCCTCGACCGTCTTGCCCGGTGAGATCGCGGGCGCGAAGTGATGCTGGCCGAAGCGCCGTCCCACGCCATACGCCGCCGTGTCGCAGGCCCAGACGCTGAGCAGGAGCACGAGGACCCAGGCCCGCTCGCCGCCGAGCCAGCCAAGGATCGAGCCGTCGACCACCGGCGCGTCGGCCGCCGCGAGCCGGCCCACGAACCCGAGCAGCCCGACGTACATCGCCCCGAACGAGGTCGTGACGAGCATGGCGAGGCCCTCCCGCGGGTCCTCGCGGGTGAGGGCCGCCGCTCCGACCAGGACGATCCCGACCGAGGCGAGCAGGAGGCCGCTCCCGCCCGGCACCTGGCGAACCGAGTCGCCGAGGGCGATGACGACGGCGAGGACGATCCCGAGCGGCGGGAAGGACGCGTGGCCGGCCGCGGTCAGGAGCCGGAAGGCCTCGACCGCGCCGAGCACGACCGCGAGCGCCACGACGAGCTCGATCCAGAAGCCACCCAGGAGCAGGGCGACGAGGATCGGCGGAGCCAGGATCGCGGCGCTCTTCGCGCGGTCACGGAGCATCCCGTCAGCGCCCGAACCGACGGGTGCGCGACGCGTACTCGTCGAGCGCGGCATCGAGGTCGGCCGGCCCGAAGTCGGGCCAGAGTGCCTCGCTCCCGACGAGCTCGGCATAGGCCGACTGCCAGATGAGGAAGTTGGAGAGGCGCTGCTCACCCCCGGTGCGGATGACGAGGTCGGGATCGGGCAGGCCGGCGGTGTAGAGCGCGTCCGCGAGCGTCGACTCGTCGATCGCGTTCGCCGGCGTGCCCGCCGCGACGATCCTCCGGACCGCGTCGACGAGCTCGGTCCGGCCGGCGTAATTGAACGCGACGTTCAGGAGCAGCCGCTCCCCGCCGGCCGTCGCCGCGAGCGCCGCTTCGATGGAGCTGCGCGTTTCCGGCGGCAGCTCGTCGAGCCGGCCGAGGAGCCGGATTCGGACCCCCTGGGCCCGCAGCTCCGCGGTCTCGCTCCGGATCGCCGCCTCCAGCAGCCCGAACAGGCCCACGACCTCGGCGTCGGTCCGGGCCCAGTTCTCGCGGCTGAAGGCATACAGGGTCAGGACCCGGATCCCGCGCCGGACGGCGTGCCGGAGGAGTCCCCGAATGGCCTCGACGCCGGCGGCGTGGCCCTCGAGCTCGGGCACGCCGCGAGCCCGGGCCCAGCGCCGATTGCCGTCCATGATGATCGCGACGTGGACCGGCAGGTCGGGCCGCTGGGACGCGTCGGGCAGGCGGTCGAACGTCCCGGCGACGCTCCCCGGCGGGATCGCGACATGCGCCGTGGGCGGCGCATCGGTCGGCCGGACGAGCGGAGCTCGAGCCACTAGACCTCGAGGACCTCCTGTTCCTTCACGCTCCCGACCCGCTCCACGTCGGCGATGTGCCGATCGGTCGTCTTCTGGAGCACGTCGAGCAGGCGATGACCCTCGTCGACGCCGACGCTGCCGTCGCGCTCGAGCTTCTTGAGCTCGTCGGCGGCCTCGCGCCGGATGTTGCGGACCTCGACCCGGGCCTCCTCCATCCGCTTGTGGACGACGCGGACGAGATCGCGCCGCCGCTCCTCGGTGAGCTGCGGGATGTTGAGGCGGACGACGGTCCCGTCGACATTCGGGGTCAGGCCGATGTCGCTCTTCGTGATGGCCTTCTCGATGGCCCCGAGGGCGCTCCGGTCCCATGGCTGGATCACGATCTGATGCGGCTCGGGGACGCTGATCCCGGCCAGCTGGTTGAGCGGCGTCTGGGTGCCGTAGTAGTCGATGTGGATCCGCTCGACGAGGCTCGTCGAGGCCCGGCCCGTCCGGATCCCCTGGAAGTCCCGCTCCATCGCCTCGACCGCGCGGGCCATCTTGTGATCCGCGTCGGACAGGACGGTCTGGACGTCGTCGGTCATGCGCTGGCTCCCGAGATGACGGTCCCCACCGGCTGGCCGTCGACGACCCGGGCGATCGCCTCGGGCTCGTTGAGGTTGAACACGACGATCGGCAGCTCGTTCTCCATGCAGAGCGACACCGCGGCGCCGTCCATGACCTTGAGCTGGTCGCGCAGGAGGTCGGCGTACTCGAGCCGATCGAAGCGTCGCGCGCCAGGCACGGTCATCGGGTCGGCATCGTAGACGCCGTCGACCTTCGTGGCCTTGAGCAGGACATCCGCGCCGATCTCGATCGCCCGCAGCGCCGCGGCCGTGTCCGTCGTGAAGTACGGATTGCCGGTGCCCGCTACGAAGATCGCGACCCGACCCTTCTCGAGGTGCCGGACCGCGCGCCGCCGGATGTAGGGCTCGGCGATCTCGTTCATCGCGATCGCGCTCATGACCCGCGTCGGGACGCCGGCGCGCTCGAGGGCGTCCTGGAGCGCGAGGCCGTTCATGACGGTTGCGAGCATGCCGATGTAGTCGCCGGTGGCGCGGTCCATGCCGGTCGCCGACGCGGCGAGGCCGCGGAAGATGTTGCCGCCCCCGACCACGATCCCGACCTGGACGCCGCGGCCGTGGACCGCGCCGATCTGCCGGGCGATGAACCCGCAGAACGCGGGGTCGACGCCATACGGTCGATCGCCGAGGAGGGCCTCGCCGGACAGCTTCAGCAGGATCCGCTGATAGCCCGCCGGCTTCGGACGGCCATCGCCGTCGGTCACGACTCCTCCCCGAGCTGGAACCGGGCGAATCGCCGCACGACGATGTTCTCGCCGATCGTCGCGATCCGCTCGTTCACGAGCTCGCGCACGGTTCGCTCCTCGTCCCGGAACGGCTGGTCGAGGAGGCAGACCTCGCGATACCACTTCTTGAGCTGGCCGTCGACGATCTTCTCGCGGATCTCCGCCGGCTTGCCCGCCGTCGCGGGGTCCGCGGCGAATTCGGCCTGCTTCGCGGCGAGCGCGTCGGCCGGGACGTGCTCCGCGTCGACATAGAGCGGCGCAAGGCCCGCGACCTGGACCGCGAGATCCCGGACGAGCTTCTGGAACTCCTCGGTCCGGGCGACAAAGTCCGTCTCGCAGTTGACCTCGACGAGCGAGCCGACCCGGCCGCCCGTATGGATGTAGCTGGCGATCAGGCCCTCGCGGGCCTCGCGCCCGGACTTCTTCGCGGCTGCGGCGAGGCCGCGCTCGCGCAGCAGGCCGCTGGCCTTCTCGACGTCGCCGCCGGCCTCCTCGAGGGCGCGCTTGCAATCCATCATCCCCGCGCCCGTCTTGTCGCGGAGCTCGCGGACCATCTCCGCGGTGACACTGGCCATGGTGGTCGGGCTCTCCTGTGTGGTGCTGCGGGCGGTGGCCCGCTGGGTTGTCGGTGGCGCGGCGCCGGCGTCCGATGACGCCGGGCCGGTGATGCGGCTCGAGGGTCAGCCGTTCGAGGCGGCTGGACCCTCCGTTGCGGGCTCGCCTTCCTTGGCCGCCGCGTCCTTCGCCGCGGCGTCCTTCACCTCGGCATCCTTCGCCTCGGCGTCCGCCGACTCGCTCGCGAAGGCCGCGATGTCCTCGGGGCTCGCGCCCTCGGGCGCCGGGACCTCCTCGGCGGCCGGGCCGCCGGGCAGCAGGTCATCGTCGTCGGGCGCGAAGCTCAGGGCAGCGCCGCCGGCGAGCGCCGCGACGAGCTCGTCGCTCGCGGTGGCCTCGTCGTAGCCGGGTTCGTCGAGCATCGGCTCGGGCTCGGGCTCGACGGCCCGGGTCGCCCGCTCGGCCGCGCCCTCGAGGGCCGCCTCGGCCACGAGCGCGCACAGCAGCCGGATCGACCGGATTGCGTCGTCGTTGGCCGGGATGATGTAGTCGAGCTGGTCCGGATCGACGTTCGTGTCGCCCGTGCCGATGACCGGGATCTCGAGCTTGTTGGCCTCGACGACCGCGATCTGCTCGCGATGGGGATCGACGACGAAGACGGCGGCTGGCAGGCGGCGCATCTTCCGGATGCCACCGAGCGTCGCCTGGAGCTTGTCCAGCTCCTCCTGGAGCTTGGCGGCCTCCTTCTTCGGCATCCGCTCGAACTCCCCGGCCTGCTGGCGAGCCTCGAGCTGGTCGAGGAGGCCGATCCGCTTCCGGATCGTGACGAAGTTCGTCAGCATCCCGCCCAGCCAGCGCCGATTGACGTACGGCATCCCGGCCCGCGTCGCCTCCTGGGCGACCGGCTCCTGGGCCTGCTTCTTCGTCCCGATGAAGAGGACGACGTCGCCCCGGGCGACGGTCTCGCGAACGAAGTCGAGGGCCACGGCCATCCGCTCGCGCGTCTGGGCCAGGTCGATGATGTGGATCCCGTTGCGCTCCGCGAAGATGAACGGGCGCATCTTGGGATTCCAGCGGCGAGTCTGGTGGCCGAAGTGGACTCCGGCCTCGAGCAGCTGCCGCATCGAGATCGCGGGCACGGTCGAGGGACCTCCTGTCGGTTGCTTCCTCCGCGGATCCCGCTCGCCGGGGACCGGGGCTTGGCGGTGTCCCGCCTCGCGCTCGGCACCGTCCCGGACGGTCGATCCGCGTGTGAGCTCCGTGAGCTGCCCGGCAGGGCCGGGTTGCGGCACGGGCATCGATGGCCGCCTCGCCGCAGCGAAGCCGGGGCAGTCTAGCACGAGGTTCCGATGCGGCTCGCTGCGCCGACCGAACCGGAGGCGCTGCCCCGATGATCCCAGTCCTAGCCCACCGCCCGATGGTGCCGCACGACATCGCCCGGCTCGACCGCCACGACGTCCACCCGGACGGGCAGCCGTGGGATCGGGACCCCGGTCAGCGGCGCGCCCTCGCGGAGGCTGAGGGCGGCTGCCCGGAGGCGGGCCAGCTTCGCCCGATCCACGGTCTCTTCGGGCAGGCCGTAGTCGCGCCGCCGCCGCCAGCGCACCTCGACCGCGACGAGCTCGCCCCGTCCGGCGGAGCCGTCGACCGCGAGGATGTCGATCTCGGCCCGTCCGACCCGGACGTTCCGTCCGATGATCGACCAGCCCTCCTCGAGGAGGCGGCGCGTGACGAGCGCCTCGGCGTCGTCGCCGAGCACCTGGCGCAGCGTCCGCATGCCCGGATCCTGACGAGCGCGGCTTCGTCCGCGCTTACGCGGGGCTCAACTCCGGCGCGCTCGGGGCGTCCACCAGGTCGAGCACTCTGTCCAGCTCGGGGATCCCGTCGAGCTGGCCCAGGAGGTCGAGCGACAGCTGATCGCCGGCGAGGGTTCGCTGGAGCGCGAGAAAGCTCCGGCGATGGAACGGCGTCAGGCCCTGGCGCCGGATCGCGAGGCGGTGCTCCAGCGTGGCGTAGCCCTGGTTCCGCTCCCAGCCGTAGCCCGGGTAGCGAGCGGCGAGGAGGGCCATCATCCGATCCCGGACGACCTTCGCGACGACCGACGCACAGGCGATCGAGTAGCAGCGCGCGTCGCCGTCGACGATCGCCGTGTACGGTCCGACGTGCTGCTCGAAGCCGGCGATCCGGTTGCCATCCACGAGGACGTGGTCGTGGCCGCCGAGCCGGGCGATCGCGCGCCGCATCGCGAGATGGGTCGCGTGGTAGATGTTGAGCTGGTCGATCTCCCGGACCGAGGCCGCTCCCACGGCCCACCCGACCGCCTTCGCCCGGATGAGCGGCGCGAGGCGCTCGCGCTGCTGGGCCGAGAGGGTCTTCGAGTCCCGGACGCCGGGGATTCGGTGGCTCAGCGGCCGAACGATGACCGCGGCGGCAACGACCGCGCCGCAGGTGGGCGCGACGCCGACCTCGTCGACCCCGACGACGCGCGCGGCGCCGTCGCGCCAGAGGCGGTGCTCGTGCTTGAGGTTGGGGACCATGACCGCCACGGCCCAGAGCCTAACGCCGTGGTGACGGGGCCGACGCTGCGACCGCGACGCGGGGTCGCCGGGGCGCGGGTACGGCTATTGGCGAGCTCGGCGCTCCCGAAGGGTCGCGGCCTTGCCGACGCGCTTGCGCAGGAAGTACAGCTGCTTGCGCCGGGCCTCGCCGTGCCGGACGACCTCGATCTTGTCGATCCGGGGGCTGTTGACCTTGAACGTCCGCTCCACCCCGACGCCGCTCGCGATCTTCCGGACGGTGATCGAGCGGGTGATGCCGCCGCCGTGCATCCGCATGACGGTGCCCTCGAAGACCTGGACGCGCTCCTTGCCGCCCTCGACGACGCGGGCCGCGACGCGCACGGTGTCGCCGGACGCGAGCTCCGGGAGATCGGAGCGGATCTGGTCGGCGGCGACCTGGTCGAGGACGTTCACGGCTCGGCTTCCCTGGGCTGGCGGCAGCGCGCGGCTGCTCGGGGTTCGATGTCGGTGGGACGGCGGCAGACTATAGCAGAGGCCGATCAGTCGTCCGTGCCGTCGATCCGCCCGAGCGCCTCGCGTTCCTCCCGTGACAGCGGCCGATCCAGCAGGTCCGGTCGGCGCTCGCGGGTCCGCCGGAGCGACTCGTCGAGCCGCCAGCGCCGGATCGCGCCGTGGTCGCCACCGGCCAGGACCGGCGGGACGGCCCGGCCCTCGAACCGTGCGGGCCGCGTGTACTGCGGGTATTCGAGGCGGTCCTCGGCGAACGACTCCTCGAGCGTCGAGGCGTCGTCGATCGCGCCCGGCAGGAGGCGGATCACGGCATCGATGACCACGAGCGCGGGCAGCTCGCCGCCGGTCAGGACGTAGTC
>DASUHU010000262.1:0-4238 GCA_036273395.1 Candidatus Limnocylindrales bacterium | reverse complement strand
GACGATCGCATTCCATGCCGGCTCCCCTCCGCCTCCTGGCTGCGATCGCGCTCGCCTCGAGCCTGTCCGCCTGCTCGAGCAGCGCCTCGATCTCGCCCCGCGCGAGCGGCTCGCCGCCGCCGCCTCCCGCGTCCACGCCTGTGGCGCCGACACCCGATGTGACCGGAACGCCCGGTCCGTACACGTTCGACGATGAGTTCGACGGGACCTCGCTCGGGGCCGTCTGGCAACAGCACTTCGACGTCCCGGGCGTGGTCAACACGTGGTCCCTGAGCGAGGCAACGGTCGCGAACGGCCTCCTCTCGATCACCGCCAGCCAGCAAGCCGGCGCCTGGGTCAGCGCCCTCATCGACACGAAGGAGACCTGGACCCAGCAGTACGGGCGGTTCGAGGCTCGGATCCAGGTTCCGGAGGGCCAGGGCCTGTGGCCGGCGTTCTGGAGCTACCGATCGGGACCCGGCGGGGCCGCCGAGCTCGATCCGATGGAGATCTGCTCGAGCCCCCTCGGGACGAACGGCGGCAACGATGTGGGGCTCCTCCACCAGACCGTCCACTGGCGGGGTGATGGCCAGCAGGCCCAGAACACCCGGACCGGGGACCTCGGCGGCGGATTCCACGTCTACGCGGTCGACTGGCGGGCCGACCACGTGACGTTCTACCTCGACGGCCGCCAGACATGGACCTTCGCCGATCCGGCCAACATCCCCGCCGCGCCGCTGCCGGTCATCCTGGATCTCGCGGTCGGCGGCAGCTACTGCGGGCCGCCGGACGCCTCCACCCCTGCCACCGCGACGATGCTCGTCGACTGGGTCCACGTCCTGCCGTAGCACGCATCCTTCATCCCGGCGCAACGTCACGGACAGGACCGAGCCAGCACCTGAAAGCGGTGGCCGCGGGTGCCCGGTCTAGCCTCCTCGCCGAGCGATGGGAGGCGTGATGGCCGACGAGCGCGACCACGAAGAGCCGCCGATGGCGGCCCCCGGCGTCCGCGGCCGTCGTGCGGTCGCCGCGCTCGGCCTTGCCGCTGCCGCAGTCCTGGTCGGGGCCCAGCTCGCCAATCCCGGGGGCGCCAGGGTCCTGGGGCAGGCCGTCGGCGCCACGCCCTCGGCGGTGGCTGGCACGGAGAGCGGCGCGGCGGCTGCGACCCTCGACCCGGTCCTCGACCCCACCATGGATCCCACCGCCGGCCCGACGCTCAACCCGACGCCGCCGCCGCAGGTCGCGCTCGGCGCGTTCATCCCGGGCGCCTCGAGCGATCCCGCGAAGATCGACGCATACGCCCGCCTCGTCGGCCGGATGCCGGCCGTGGTCATGTGGTACCAGCGCTGGGAGGCGCCCTGGAACGACTTCGACCCCCGGACGCCCAACGCGATCCTGGCGCGCGGCGCGATGCCGATGATCTCGTGGGAGCCCCAGAACGTTGCGACGACCGACGCCGCCTGGTCGCTCGCCTCGATCGTCGACGGGGCGCACGACGCCTACATCCGCCGCTGGACCGCCGCGGTTGCCGCGTGGGGTCGGCCGATCTACGTCCGGCCGATGTTCGAGATGAACGGCTGGTGGGCGCCCTGGGGCGTCGAGGTGAACGGCAACTCGGCCAGTGCATACGTCGCCGCCTGGCGCCACATCGTCGACATCGCCCGCTCGGAAGGCGCGACGAACATCCGCTGGGTCTGGTGCCCGAACGTCGACAACGACGGCCTCGGCGTGCCGTTCGCGAGCCTCTACCCCGGCGATGCCTACGTCGACTGGGTCGGCCTCGACGGGTTCAACCGGGGCACCTCCTGGTCGAGCACGAGCTGGGTCACGCTGGAGCGGATCTTCACGGTCTCGATCCGCCATCTGCGCGAGGTCAGCGGCAAGCCGCTCCTCATCGGCGAGACCGGCTCGAGCGAGGTCGGTGGCGACAAGGCCGCGTGGATCGAATCGAGCTTCGCCCGGATCCCGGAGGACCTGCCGGGGGTCCGCGCGGTGATCTGGTTCGACAAGCTCGAGACCGAGGTCGGGATCGACTGGCGGGTCAACTCCTCGGCAGCGTCGCTGGCCGCGTTCCGATCCGTCGCGACCTCGCCCGCGTTCTCGGGCACCCTGCCCTAGTCGGGCCGGGCCGGCTCCTCGCGAACGCGCCACAGCCGCGCGATCGTCGACCGCAGCGCCGAGGGCACGAACCGCACCCGATTTCCGTCGATGAGCGTCCTCGAGCCGGCCCGGCTGAGGGTGTGGAGGCCGTCGGGGGCGGATCCCGCGAGCGGCAGCACGCGCGCAACGGGCACCTCCTCGTAGTCGCGGACCGTCAGCCGGTCCACGCGGTTCAGGACCACGGCGCCGCCGTAGCGACCCGAGTTGTCCTGGCCCGGCCGGTACAGCGCCCCGTGGAGCACGAATGGCGTCCCGCCCGGCCGGGCCGACGATCGGTCGACCTTCACCGGATCCAGCCGGTGCGGCTTCCACGGTCCCTCGAGCCGGGGTGCATGCCACAGCCGGAGGGCCTCGTTCACGCCTCGACCCCGGGACGTCCCGAACAGCCACCATCGGCCGTTCCGGCGGACGAGCGTCGGGTCCGACACGGGCTCGTGGAGGAGCGTCGCCTCGTGCGACCAGCGGCGCGGGAAGTCGAGCGCCCGGTACAGGCGGACCTCGCCGAGGTCGGCGGTCTCGGGAACCATGAAGACCTCGCCGTCGGACTCGACCAGAAACGGGTACGAGGCGTGGCAGCCGGTGTCGAGGACGACCTCGCTCTCGGTCCAGTCATCCCCCTGGTCCAGCGCCACGTGGGCGATGACGCCGCGGCCCCTCGCCCGATCGAATTCCTCGAACAGGACATGGAGGACTCCGTCGACCTCGAGGCCGAACGGGTCGGCGGCGTAGGAACCCGGGCGCCGGGGCAGCCACCGGACAGGCGGGCTGCCATCGTCGGTCAGCCACGCGGCCATGCGCCGGTCGACCACCCCGATCGTCCAATCGTCGTGCTCGGCAAGGTGCGAGCGGGCGCGCGCGAGCCGGGTCACGAGCGAGAGCCCCCGCGGGTCGCCGGGTGGCGGCGCCGCCGGCGCCTCGGACGGGTCCGACACCGACGAGGGCGATGCGGATGGGCGCGAAGCGGACGGGGGCGCCATCGGCGCGAGGGAGCCGAGGACGTCGGCGTCGATCGGGCGAACGCTTCGCCGGAGCGCGACGCGGACGATCGCCGGGATGAACGGCACGACGCTGATCGTGTAGCCGATCAGCCAGCCCAGCCCGGCTCCGGCGAGCCCGCCCCGGCTCGCGCCGATCGCCACGACCGCGAGCTCGATCACGAGGCTCAGCAGCATCAGGGCCGTGCCGACCAGGAACTTCCGCTCGACCCGGACGATGGGCACATACAGGCTGTTCAGCGTGATCGGGAAGATCCCGAGCCCGAACAGCCGCAGGAGCGTCACCGACTCGCTGGCGTAGTTCCGCCCGAAGATCGACAGCAGCGGCTGAGCCCCGGGCAGGAGGACCAGGTTCGTCGCGATCCCGGCCGCCAACGACAGCGCGAACACGAGCCGGACGCGATGGGCCAGGCGATCGACGTCCCGGGCGCCCGCCGCATAGACGGCCGTTGCGAGCGCGGCCGGGATGGCCCAGATGAAGCTCGCGACGACGTACGGGATGTAGAAGTACGCGTTCGTCTCGGCCGAGGTCGTCGCGGTCACGACGAGCGGCAGGAGCAGGCCCGGCGCGAGGATCGAGAGATTCAGCAGGTGATGCCGGACCGCCAAGCGGCCGATGCCCTCGCCGGCCCGCCAGATCGGGCGGCTGGCGTCGTCGGCCCGGCGGGCGAGCACGAGCAGGACCAGGAGGGACACGACGCTCCCGACGACCCAGGTCGAGAAGAGGCCGATGCTGCTCGTGACCGACCCCGCGACCACGGCGATGCCGACGAGGGCCGCGAGCTTCACGACGGACGCCAGGCCGTTCCGGACCAGCTGCAGCCCACCCCGCCGAAGGCCGAGGAGCGCCTGATCGGTCACGAGGCCGCTCGCGGTCACCGCCACGCCGAGCGCGAAGGCCGCGATCCCGGCGGGCATCACAAACGATCCGAGCTGGGGCACGATCCAGGCTGCCACCAGGATGAACGCGGTCCCGAGGATCGCCCCGGTGAGCGCGGACAGGCCGACCGACGACGACACCAGGCTCCGAGCCGCGGCGTGGTGCTCGGACAGCTCGCCCATCAGGACCGTCCCGAGGCCGATCGTCGCGACTTGCGCCACGAG
>DASUHU010000261.1:0-2699 GCA_036273395.1 Candidatus Limnocylindrales bacterium | reverse complement strand
CTCCTGCTCGGCCTCGTGCGGGAAGGCGAAGGCGTCGCCGCACGGGTGCTCGACTCCCTCGGCGTCGAGCTTTCCAAGGTCCGCACGGCCGTCGAATTCATCATCGGTCGCGGCGACTCGACCACGTCGCCGAGCGAGATCACGCTCTCGCCGCGCACGAAGAAGGTCATCGAGCTCGCGATCGACGAGGCCCGCAAGCTGGGCCACAGCCACGTGGGCACGGAGCACCTCCTGCTCGGCCTGGTCCGGGAAGGCGAGGGGATCGCCTCGGGCGTCCTCGAGTCGCTCGGCGTCTCGCTCGAGAAGGTCCGCCACCAGGTCATCGCGACGTTGGGCCAGCAGCACCCCGCCACCCAGGAGACCGCCGGCGCGGGCGCGAAGTCCGGGAGCTCGAAGACCCCGACGCTCGACCAGCTCGGCGTGAACCTCACGGCGATGTCCAAGGCCGGCCAGCTCGACCCGGTCATCGGCCGCGAGAAGGAGATCGAGCGTGTCATCCAGATCCTCTCGCGCCGCACGAAGAACAACCCGGCGCTCATCGGCGAGCCCGGCGTCGGCAAGACGGCCATCGCCGAGGGCCTCGCCCACCGGATCGTCACCGGCGATGTCCCGGAGACGCTGATCAACAAGCGCGTCCTGACCCTTGACATCGGATCGCTCGTGGCCGGCACCAAGTACCGCGGCGAGTTCGAGGAGCGGCTCAAGAAGATCATCGAGGAGCTGCGCAACACCAACGACGCGGTCCTCTTCATCGACGAGCTCCACACACTGGTCGGCGCCGGCGCGGCCGAGGGCGCGATCGACGCGGCCAACATCCTCAAGCCCCCGCTCGCCCGCGGCGAGCTCCAGTGCATCGGCGCGACCACGCTTGACGAATACCGCAAGTACATCGAGCGCGATGCGGCCCTCGAGCGCCGGTTCCAGCCCGTCATGGTCGAGGAGCCGACCCTCGACCAGACCATCGAGATCCTGGTCGGCATCCGCGACCGCTACGAGCAGCACCACAAGGTCACGATCACGGACGATGCCGTCCGGGCCGCGGCCGACCTCTCGATCCGCTACATCACGGATCGGCACCTGCCGGACAAGGCGATCGACCTGATCGACGAGGCGGCCAGCCGCGTGCGCCTCCGGCACGCCTCCGCGCCGCCGGCGCTCCGCGAGGCCCAACGCGAGCTGGATCGGGTGACCAAGGAGAAGGACGCCGCGATCAACTCCCAGGACTACGAGGCCGCGGCCAAGCTGCGCGAGCAGGAGGCCGAGACCCGCGAGCGCGTCGACACGCTCCGCGGCGAGTGGCAGAACAGCACGGCCGGCGAGGCGCCCACGGTCGACGAGGAGGAGATCGCCCAGGTCGTGGCGATGTGGACGGGCATCCCCGTGACCCGGATCGCAGAGGAGGAGTCGGCTCGGCTGCTCCACATGGAGGACGCGCTCCACCTGCGGGTCATCGGCCAGCAGGAGGCGATCGAGACGATCTCGAAGGCCGTGCGTCGCGCGCGCGCAGGCCTCAAGGATCCGAAGCGCCCGATCGGCTCGTTCATCTTCCTCGGCCCCACGGGCGTCGGGAAGACCGAGCTCGCGAAGGCGCTCGCCGAGTTCATGTTCGGAAGCGAGGACTCGCTCATCAAGATCGACATGAGCGAGTTCATGGAGCGCCACAACGTCAGCCGGCTCGTCGGTGCCCCGCCCGGCTACGTGGGCTTCGACGAGGGTGGCCAGCTGACCGAGGCCGTGCGCCGCAAGAGCTACGCGGTCGTGCTCCTCGACGAGGTCGAGAAGGCCCACCCGGAGGTCTTCAACATCCTCCTCCAGATCCTCGAGGACGGGCAGCTGACCGATGCCAAGGGCCGTCGGGTCGACTTCCGGAACACGATCATCATCATGACCTCGAACCTCGGGGCGAAGCAGCTCCAGACGAACTCGTCCCTCGGCTTCCGGCCGGTCGCCGACGACGAGGAGGGGCGTCGCCAGTCGTCGTACGAGCTCATGAAGGAGAAGGTCCAGGCCGAGCTGAAGAACAGCTTCCGGCCCGAGTTCCTGAACCGGATCGACGCGACCGTCGTGTTCCGATCGCTCACCCAGGACGAGATCCGCGAGATCGTCGACCTGATGCTCCGACGGGTCCGCGACCAGCTCAAGGCCCAGGACCTCACCCTCGACGTCACGCCGGCGGCGAAGGACCGCCTCATCGAGCTCGGCTGGGATCCGTCGTTCGGGGCCCGGCCGCTCCGCCGGGTCATCCAGAACCAGATCGAGGACGTGCTCGCCGAGCACCTCCTCCTGAATCGCTACGACGCCGGGGCCACCATCGTCGTCGACCGTGACGAGGACGGAGGCCTGCGGATCGGAGCCGTCGAGGCGAAGACGCCGGTCGAAGTCTCGTAGCGGCCGGCCCGCGCCGGCATGGCTCGCGCCGAGACCCGTTACGTCTGTCAGGCCTGCGGGGCCGAGACCCTCCGCTGGGAGGGCCAGTGCCGCTCGTGCTCGGCCTGGAACACCCTCGTCGAGACGGTCGTTCGGAGCGCCCCGCGCGGCGCCGGGAGTGGCGGCCCGCGGCGCAGCCGGGGAGGAGCGGCGGGAGCGGCCGGGGGCGACGTGGCGTCCGTGACGCTCGCCGGGATCGTCGAGCCGGCCGTGCCCCGCCTCGCCACGGAGGTCCGCGAGCTCGACCGCGTCCTCGGCGGCGGCTTCGTCCC
>DASUHU010000260.1:0-7038 GCA_036273395.1 Candidatus Limnocylindrales bacterium | reverse complement strand
GGCGACGACCGACTCGAGCGACTCGGCGGCACCCTCCGCCATCAGCTCGTCGGCCCGCTCCCGGCCCAGGCGCTCGATCGTCGTCGCCAGCGGGTCCGGGAGGTCGAGGACCGTCACGGGCGCGAGCATCACGCCCTTCTCCCGCACGATCCGGTACGTCGCGCCGGTCAGCCGGGCGCCCGTCTCGATGTCCACGAAGTCGAGGGCGACGATCGCGGCCATCCCGATCGAACGAGCGAGGCCGGAGGCGTTGTCGTTCTGGGAGAACCAGCGCAGGCCACGCTGCATGAGATCCCAGGCGCGAGCCGGCTGCCGCAGCCGGAAGGCAATCGCGGACTGGAGCGTCTCGCTGTCGGCGACCTGGAACTCGGCGCCCGACGCCTGGAATGCCGCGAGGTTCCGCTCCTCGATCTCCCGCGCCATCTCGTACTGCCCCGTCCGGAACAGGCCGATGATCAGTGCCTGCCTGGCCCGGTTGATGCCGTCCTCGAGGCCGAGCTCCGTGTACAGGTCCAGGGCCCGCTGCTCGTGGTGCCGGATGCCGTCGACGTCGCCGGCGAGGACCGAGACGAAGCCCGCGTCGTAATGGCCGTCGGCGATGAGCAGCCGGTCCCCGGTCGACTCCGCGATCGCGAGCCGCTGCGTGTACGCCGATCCGGCGCCCGGCGCGTCGTTCATCCAGTACGCGAGCCCGCCCTCGGCGGCAAGCCCGGCGATGCGGAGGCGCGGGTCGGTATCCGTCGAGCGCGCCAGCAGCTGGACGAGGATCCCGCGGCCTTCGCTGAGTCGGCCGCGGACCTGGTACCACCGCCAGATCGAGCCCATGATCCGGATCCCCGGAGCCGGATCGCGCCCGGCGATCGAGCGGTCGAGGATCGCCCGGAAGTTGTGCTCTTCCCGATCGAACCGCCGGATCGCGGCCTGCCCGGCCTGGCCGAGGAGGCTCCGGCCGAGCGTCTCCGCCAGCTCCACGAAAACCGCCGTGTGGCGTGCCTCGGCTTCGTGGCCCTCGCCGGCCTCGTCCAGGCGCTCAGCGGCGTACTCGCGGAGGAGGGGATGCATCGAGAACCGTGTCTCGACGCTGTCGCCGTGATCCTCGAGGGGCGGCGGCTCGAGCCGGACGAGGCTCTTGTCGGCGAGCGATTCCAGGATTTCGAGGACATCCGCCCCGAGGTCGCCGCCGGCGCCGCCCACCGCCTCCGCGCCCTCGATGGTCCAGCCGCCGGCGAAGACCGAGAGCCGGCGGAAGAGCCGCCGCTCCGGCTCGGTGAGGAGGTCGTGACTCCAGTCGATGGCGCCTCGGAGGGTCCGCTGCCGCTCCGGCAGATCGCGCGCGGAGCCGCCGAGATCGAGGCTCCGGCCAAGGCGCTCCAGGATCTGCTGCGGGCTCAGAAGGCGCATCCGAGCGGCGGCGAGCTCGATCGCGAGCGGCAGCTCGCCGAGGCGCTCGCAGATCTCGCGAACGGTCTGGCGCAGCTCGGGCGTGAGCTCGAGATCCGGCCGCTGGGCTCGAGCTCGATCCTCGAACAGCCGGATGCCCGCGTCCGCCTCGAGCGGCGGCACGAGGTAGCCGACCTCGCCCGCGATCCGGAGGAGCTCGCGGCTCGTGACCACGACCCGAAGCTGCGGTGCGTCGCGGACGAGCCGGGCCACCGTCTCCGCCGCGCCGGGCAGGAGCTGCTCGAGGTTGTCCAGGAGGATCAGCGCGAGGCGGTCCCGGAGGTGCGCGCGGAGGGCCTCGGCCACGGACCGGTCGGCGGACTCCTTCACGCCGAGCGCCGCGGCGATCGTGGCCTCGATGAGCCCGGGATCGCGGACCGAGGCGAGGTCCACGAACCACGTCCCGTGCGGGAACCGGTCGCGGACCGCGGCCCCGAGGGCCAGGGCGAGGCGCGTCTTGCCACTCCCGCCGGGGCCGGTCAGGGTCAGGATCCGGGTCCCGGCGAGGAGACCGCGGAGGCGCTCCAGCTCCGACTCCCGCCCCACGAACGCGGTGACCTCGCCGGGCAGGTTCGTCGGCGCGTCGATGGTCCGAAGCGCGCGCCCGTCATCGGCCGCGCCCGGCACGACCAGCCGGTACAGTCGAGTCGGCTCCTCGAAGTCCTTGACCGCGCGCAGCCCATCGTCGACGAGCGAGGCGCCATCGAGCTCCGCGCGACCGCCCCCGATGGCGCCCGCGACCAGTCTCGCCAGCGCGTCCGAGACGACGATCTGGCGGCCATTCCCGGCAGCGGCGATTCGCGCGGCGTAGTTGACGTCGATGCCGACGTAGTCGCCGGGCGCATCCGGCGCCAGCCCGTGCCGCAGGCGGCCCTCCCCGACGTGGAGCCCCATCCGGACGTGGATGGGGCCGTCGGGCGGCCACGTCTCCGCGGCGATCGCCCGCTGCGCGGCGGCCGCGGCGGCCACGCCATCGACGGGATCGCCGAAGGCCGCGAAGAACGCGTCGCCCTCGGTCTTGACGACCTCGCCACCGTTCGACTCGATCGCGGCCCGGAGGAGCGCGTCGTGCCGCGCGACCTGCTCGGCCCAGCGCGCCGAGCCGACCGTGCGCTCGAGGCGCGTGGAGCCCTCGATGTCGGTGAACAGGAACGTGATGCCTGGGCCGGTCGGCAGGGCCATCGGGCGAGCCTACGCCCTCGAAGCCAGGGCTTCGGGGCGTTCGCGGGCAGGGATCAGGCCTTCGCGAGCTCCTCGACGAGCCGGGTCAGCCCGAGCGGACCGAGGGCGAGGGCCCGGGCGTGCCAGCCCTTGAGGTCGAACTCGCGGCCCTCGGTCCGGGCGCGCGACGTCGCCGCTTCGCGCCCGGCGAGCCAGGCCCGCTCACCGAGCTTGTACGCGGTCGCCTGGCTGGGCCAGGAGAGGTAGCGCAGGACCTCGCTCTCGGCCTTGTCGCGGTCCATCCCGCCGGCCCGGACCATGAAGTCGATCGCGGGGTCGTAGGTCCACGTCCCGCCTGGCTCGCCGGACCAGTCCGGGTAAAGCTTCCGCGCGGTCTCCGGAATCGGGCGGCCGGTGTGGAGCCCGATGTCGGCGACGACGCGCGCGGCCCGGAAGGCATGCGCGCACAGGAAGCCGAGCCGCGTCTCCGGCGTCCGGAACCAGCCGAGCTCGTCCATGAGCCGCTCGGCGTAGAGCGCCCAACCCTCGCCATGGGCCGAGACGAACCCGAGCTTGTGGGCCCGGGTCAGGGGCACGAGCCGGATCCACGCGCCCTGGAGATGGTGGCCGGGAACGGCCTCGTGATAGACCGTGCTGACGTCGTCCCAGGTCGGGAAGCGCGTTCGACCGACCGGGGGGAACCAGGTCTGGCCCGGTCGGGACAGGTCCTCGGACGGCGGCGTGTAGTAGGCCGCCGCGGCGCTGCCCTCGGGCGGGATCCGGACCTTGCACATGCGGATCGAGGGATCGATGTCGAACTGCCGGCCGTTCAGGCCCGCGATCGCCTCGTCGGTCAGGTACTGGAGCCAGGAGCGGTAGGCCTCGACGCCCTCGATCGTCCGCTCGGGATTGTTGATGAGCTCCTCGCGGACCTCGAGGAACGATGCGCCGGGGATGATCCGCTCGACCTCCGTGGCCTTCTCGGCCTCGAGTCGCGACAGCTCCTCCCAGCCCCACTGGTAGGCCTCGTCGATGTCGAGGTCCGTGCCGAGCAGGAAGCGGGCCCAGAGGAGGTAGCGCTCGTCGCCTGAGCCGTCGCGCTCGGTGGCCTTCGGGGCATAGTCCTCGCGGAGCCAGGTCGCGAAGCGGCCGTAGGCATTGCCCGCCTCGCGCGCCGCCTCGGTCAGCTCCTTCCCGAGGCTCCCGTCGGCGCTCCCGAACCGCGAGTCGTACTCGCCGACGTAGGTCCCGAACCAGCCGCCACGGCCGGCACCGCCATGGCCGGCGCCCGCCCACGTGGCGCATTGCTCCGCGACCGCGATCGCCTGCCGGCGCGCCGCGGGCCGGCCGTGATCGAGGCCCGCCTGGAGCGTCTCCCGGTAGCCCGCGAGCGCGCCGTCCACCGCGCGGAGGCGCGCGGCGATCGGATGCCAGGCCTCGGGCGTCGAGCGATCCATGAGGTCGAACACCGAGCGCGTGCTCGCCGCGGGGCCGGTGATGATGCTGAGCCAGCGTTCGCGCTCGCCGGCGTCGATGAGGTCGATCTCCGAGCCCAGGAAGTCGCGCATCCAGCCCGCGCCGAGTCGCTCGGCCTGATCCCGCGGCGCCTCCGCGGCGTCGAGCGCATCGAGCGTCCGCCGGAGGAGGGCCTTCGTCTCGGCGAAGCCCTGGGGCGACGAATCGGTCAGCCGGGTCGGGTCGGAGGCGACGCCCCAGCGCTCGCCGCGGACCGGGTCGAGGGCCGCCATCTCGTCGATGTACTGGCTGGAGACGTCACTGATCGTCGGCATCGATCACCCCTTGTGTCGGAGTCCCGAGCGTACCGCGTCCTCGGGGTCAGGCCCGATGCGCGAGCCTCGACGCGTACTCGTCCCGCCAGGCGACCGACGGTCCCACGTTGTTGAACGTGTAGACGTGGAGCCCGATGACCTTCGCCGCGGGATCCGCGATGAGCGGCGCGAGGTCGTCGAGGAGGCCGCTCGGCCGGTAGATGCCGCCGGACTTCAGCAGCTGCCCGACGAAGCGCCGGTTCTTGAGCACGAATCGGCTCGCGTCCCGGACGCCGATCCGGGCGCTGATCGAAAGGAGCTTCGGGATCTCGGCCACGCCCGGGATGCCGATGCGGACTGGCAGCTCGATCCCCTCGGCACGCCGATCCGCGATCCAGCGAGCGATTGCCTTGGCATCGAAGCACAGCTGGGTCGTCATGGAATCGGCCAACGGGGCCTTGTCGTGGAGGGCCCGCAGGAGGACGTCGTCCGGGATCTGGGGGTGGCCCTGCGGGTAGCACGGGATGCCGACGTGAGCCGGCCGGAGGCCGAGGTCGGTGATCGCGCGGAGGACGGCGAGCCCGTCGGCGTACGCGCCGGGCTGCTGCTCATCGCCGCCGACCACGAACAGCCGGTCGATGCCCGCGTCGGCCGCGCGCCCCAGGAGCCCGCGGAGCTGGGCCTCGTCGCGGACCATCCGGGCCGAGAGGTGCGGGACGGCGTTCAGCCCGGCGGCTCGAAGCTCGACCGCCAGGTCGAAGGTCGCCTCGAGCCCCTTCGCCGGCGACGCCGTCACGGACGCGGTGGCTCCCGCGGGCAGTGCGGCGGCCTGTTCGCGGCCGTTCCTGAGCGGGAGCACCTCCCAGGTCGGGTCGGCGAGGACCCGCGCGCGGGCCGCGCGTGACGACTCGGGCGCGACGGAGCCGGGGAGCGCGGCCACCGAGCTCAGACGTCCGAGTCCGGGAACTCGGCCTTGCGCTTGGCGATGAACTCGAGGAGGCCCTCGTCGATGCCCGGATCGATCGGCGGCGCCTCGTACTCGCGGAGCATCCGCTTCCAGATCGCGTTGGCCCGCTGCGCCGCGTCGAGCGAGCCGGACTCCTGCCACTGCTCGAACGAGTTGTTGTCGGCCGTGGGCGATCGGTAGAACGCGGTCTCGAAGTTGGCGAGCGTGTGGCTGTTCGCCAGGAAGTGGATGCCCGGGCCGTTCTCGATGATCGCCTCGACCGCCTGGCCGTTCGGGCTCATGTCGACGCCCTTCGCGAAGACCGCGGCCATCCCGCACTGGTCCGCGTCGAGGATGAACTTCTCGTAGCCGATCGCGAGGCCGCCCTCGAGCCAGCCCGCGGCGTGCAGCACGAAGTTCACGCCGGCGAGGATCGTCGGCTGGAACGTGTTGGCCGATTCGTAGGCCGCCTGGGCGTCCGCGATCTTCGACGCGCAGAGATTCCCGCCGGAGCGGAACGGCACGCCGAGCCGCCGCGCGAGCGCGGCCATGACGTACAGGACGAGCGCCGGCTCGGGGGTCCCGAAGGTGGGCGCTCCCGACTGCATCGAGATCGACGAGGCGAAGCTCCCGAGCACGACCGGCGCGCCAGGCCGCACGAGCTGCACGTAGGCCATGCCCGCGAGCGCCTCGGCGAGCGTCTGGGCGCACACGCCCGCGGTGGTCACCGGGGACATCGCGCCCGCGAGGATGAACGGCGTCATCAGCGTGGCCTGGTTCGCCTCGGCGTAGGCCCGCGCGGCGCCGAGCATCGTCGCGTCCCAGACGAGTGGCGAGTTGGCGTTGATCAGGCTCAGGCAGACGGTGTGGTCCTCGAGATAGTCGGAGCCCTGGTCGGAGAAGGCGATTCGCGCGAGGGCCACGGTGTCGCGGGCTCGGTCGGGCGCGGTGACCGAGCCCATGAACGGCTTGTCGCTGTACCGGATGTGCGAATAGACCATGTCGAGGTGGCGCTTGTTGACCGGCACGTCGACCGGCTCGCAGACCGTCCCGCCCGAGTGGTGGAGGTTCGGGCTGAGGTAGGTCAGCTTCACGAAGTTCCGGAAGTCCTCGATCGTCCCGTAGCGCCGGCCGTTGTCGAGGTCGCGCACGAACGGGCTGCCGTAGTTCGGCGCGAGGACCGTGTAGGGATCGCCGATCTGGACGGTCCGCTCGGGGTTCCGGGCGTGCTGCGTGAAGATCCGCGGTGCGCTCGCCTGGACGATCTGGCGGCACATCCCTCGGGGGAACCGGACGCGATCGCCGTCCACGTCCGCGCCCCCGCGTCGCAGGGTCTCGCGGGCCTCGGGATCGCCGCGGAAGTCGATGCCGACCTCCTCGAGGATCGTGTCGGCGTTGTGCTCGATCGTGGCGAGGCCCTCCTCGTCGAGAACCTCGAATGGCTTGAGGGCGCGCGTCAGGAACGGGATCTTCTCCATGTGCCCCGCGAGGCGCGCCGCCCGACGAGCCTCTCGCCCGCCCCCGGCTCGATGGCGCGGGCTGTCGATGGTCATCGCGTCATGCCTCCGGCGTGTTCCGACGGGCCGCGTCCACCGCGCCCGAGCCTGTCACGTAGCAACGCGAGTGCTGGTAGTCAGGGGCGACGACCGCGACGCTCCGCCGACGCTCGCTGTTCATGCTGCCTCGATGGGCGGACGGGACGAATCTGGCCGCCGCGAGGTC
>DASUHU010000259.1:0-2565 GCA_036273395.1 Candidatus Limnocylindrales bacterium | reverse complement strand
GAGCTGGCGGCGCTCTACGCAACCGCCGACATCGGTTGGGTGTCACCCCTGAAGGACGGGATGAACCTCGTCGCGAAGGAGTACGTCGCATGCCAGGGCGGCCAGGGCGGCGTGCTCGTCCTGTCCGAGTTTGCCGGTGCTTCCCAGGAGCTCGCCGAGGCGATCCGCGTGAACCCGTTCGATGCCGATCGCTCGGCCGACGCGATCCACCGCGCGCTGACGATGCCGGCCGAGGATCGCGCGACCCGCGAGGCGGCGCTCCTGCGCCGCGTCCGCCGACACGACGCCGCCGCCTGGGCGACGACGTTCCTCGAGGCGCTCCGAGCCGCCGCCGCCCGGCAGCCGGGCCATCGCCCGGTCGGGCCGCCGCCGCGCCGGGAGCTCATCGACGCAGCCGCTGCGGCCCGATCGCGGCTGCTCTACCTAGACTACGACGGGACGCTCGTCCACATCGCACCCCGGCCGGAGGAGGCCCGGCCGACGGACCGCGCCCTCGAGGTCCTGACCGCGCTCGCCGCGGACCCGGCGAACCACGTCGTGGTGCTCTCGGGCCGCCGGCGCGCCGACCTCGACGAGTGGCTCGGCGGAATCCACGGCCTCTGGCTCGTCGCCGAGCACGGGGGTCTCGTTCGGGAGCCCGGCTGCGAGTGGCACCCGTTGCAGCCGGGCGCGGACGTCGCCTGGAAGGATCGGGTCCGGCCGAGTCTCGAGGCGGCGGTCGACCGAGCGTCCGGCAGCTTCGTCGAGGAGAAGGAGCTCGGCCTCGCGTGGCACTACCGCCTGGCCGACCCGGAGTTCGGCCCGCGGGTCGCGGGCGAGCTCCTTGCGCTCCTCGATCGCCAGCTCGCCGGGACGGATCTCGTCGCGGTGAGCGGCCGGAAGGTCGTGGAGGTCCGCTACGGCTGGGCGAACAAGGGCAATGCCGGGATGGCGATCCGGGCGACGGTCGACGCATCGGGATTCGAGCTCGCGATCGGCGACGATCGCACCGACGAGGACCTCTTCGAGCGATTGCCGGCGTCGGCGTGGACGCTCCACGTCGGGCCCGGAACGACGGCCGCGCGGTTCGGCGTCCCCGGGCCGGACGAGGCGATCGCGCTGCTCGCTCAGCTCGCCGCGGGCTGCGGGCCGAACCAGTCCTCGGTCGTGAGGGCCCATTCGACGCGGGCCTCGAGGCCCTCGATCCCGGAGTGCCGGGCGCCGATTCGTGCCGCGTCCGCCTCGAACCGCTCCAGCGCGACGTCGCCGAGGCGCCGGGCGAGATAGGCGATGTGGGCGTGGGCGAGCGCCTCGTGGCGGGGGTTCCCGCCGATGCCGGCGAAGATCTCCAGCTCGCGCCGCCGATGGGCGATCGCCGCCGCGGGATCGCCGCGCGTCTCCTCGGTCTCGGCGGACATCCACTCGACGACGCTCTCGATGTACTGCTCGCCGGTTAGCTGGCAGAGGCCGCGCGCCCGATCCAGCGCGGCGACCGATTCGTCGAGGCGCCCGAGATCGCGGAATGCGCCGCCGAGGTGCATCTCGTACGTGGCTCGCTCGCCCGTCCGACCGAGCTCCACCGCCATGCGGATCGCCCGCTCGAGGATCGGGATCGAGGTCGCGGGGTCGAACGCGCCGCTGTCGCGATACGCGATCGCGAGCCGGTCCAGGGCGCGCATCAGCTCCACGCTCGGCCCGCCCGCGTCGAGCGTCCGGACGGCCGAGGCGATGATCGCCGCGGCTTCCCGCCAGTGGCCGTCGCGGCCGATGAGCCAACCTCGCGCGGATTCGACCTGGGCGCGGGCCAGCGGCGCGCCGACGCGCGGGGCTGCGGCGTCGAGGATCGCGAGGGCCACCGCGAAGCGCCCATGCTCGTACGGCAGCCACGCCGCCGCGCAGGCGGCCCTGGCCAGCTCCTCGTCCGAGCGTGCCGCGTCCGTCGCCGCCTGGAACGCGGCGGCCGCGCCGGTGTCGTCGCCCCGGCGGCGGAGGGCCTGGCCGAGCTGGACGTACGCGTCGGAGATCGGATGGCGCTCGCGCTCCGCGGCGGGGAGGCGCTGCCACAGGCGCAGGGTTCGCTGGAGTGTCTCGACCGCGCCCGCGAAGTCGAACAGGTAGGCCTGCCGGACCCCCGCCCCGATTCCGAACCCGACCGCGAGCGGCGCCGCCTCGCGACCTCCGAGCTCCACGGCGCTCGCGGCGTGGCCCGCGATCGCCGCCACGTCGACGCCACGCGCGGCGGCCCGGTCGATCGCAGCGTGGTCCGTCGGCTCGATGCCGGCCGAGAGCATCACCGCGATCCGGCGATGGACCGACGCGCGATCCCGAGGCGGGAGGCCGCGCCGGAGCGCGGCGCGGTAGAGCGGATGCCCGAAGGCGTAGCGTCCGTCCCGCTCCACGACGAGGCCGGCCGCCATCGCCGCGTCGACGGCATCCAGGACGTCATCCGCGGCCGAGCCGGAGTCGACCAGGTCCTCGAAGGCGACCACGTCACCCAGCTCCGCGGCGGTCGCGAGGACCAGCCGCGCGACCGGGCCCATGCGCGCGATCCGCCGTTCGACGAGCCGGGCGATGCTCTCCGGCACC
>DASUHU010000258.1:0-5244 GCA_036273395.1 Candidatus Limnocylindrales bacterium | reverse complement strand
GCTCATCGCGTTCTTCCTGGCATTCGCCTTCTACGCCACCACGACCGGGCTCATCGGTCCCGTGTACGGCGACTTCATCGCGAAGTCGATCGTGCGGCATCGCGGCTGGCTGTACGGCGGGGCCCAGCTCATCGGCGGGGTCATGGGCGCCGGGGCGGCGGCCCTCGCCGACCGGTTCCTCTCGACCCTCCCCTATCCGGTCGGGATCCAGGCCTGCTTCTGGACCGCGTTCGGGCTGTCGTTCCTGTCGCTGATCTTCATCGCCAACTTCCACGAGGTCCACTACCCCGACCGGGCCCCCCGGATCCGGGCTCGCGAGCTGCTCGCCGGCATCCCGGGGATGCTCCGCGGGAACCCGGCCTACCGCTGGTTCCTCACGGCCCGGACGGCGATGGCCCTCGGGACCATGGGCGTCGGGTTCGCGGCCGCCGCGGCCCTCGACCGGGGCCTCGCGACCCAGGATGCGGCGCTCCTGGCGCTGGTCTACCTCGCGTCGCAGTCGGCCGGCGGGCTGCTGTGGGGGCTGATCGGCGACCGGGTCGGCTGGAAGCGCGTGCTGATCCTCGCCGCGGGCACGCTCGCCGTGGCGATGCTCGTGGCCGTGGAGGCCCGCGGCATCGGGCCGTTCGCGCTGACGTTCATCCTGCTCGGGGCCGTGAACTCGGCATCGACGATGGGCGACCCGAACATCACCTACGAGGTCGCGCCACCGGCCGAGACGAGCCGCTACCTCGGCGTGACGAGCACGCTCCTCGCGCCGACGCTGGCCGTGGCCCCCATCATCGGCGCGGCGATCACCGGGATCGTGTCGTACGAGGCCGTCTTCCTCGTGGCCGCAGCCTTCGCCGTGGTCGGGCTGCTGATCGCGGCCACGCGCTTCGTGGAGCCGCGGCGGCTCGTCGCGATCACCCCGCCGCCGGTCGGCTAGGAGGCCTCATGGTCCGCTCGCTCATCCTCGATCACGACGGCGGCGTGGACGACTACCTGTCCCTCCTGCTCGCGATCACGTTCGAGACGGCCCGGCTCGACGGGGTCGTGGTGACCCCGGCGGACTGCTACATCGAGCCCGCGGTGGGGGCGTCGCGGAAGATCCTCGACCTGGCGGGCCGATCGGAGGTCCCCGTCGCGGAGAGCACCGTTCGGGGGCTCAATCCGTTCCCGCGGGAGAACCGCCGGGACTCGTTCTCGATCGACATCCTCCCGATCCTCAACGAGTCGGGCGCCGTCTCGGCGCCCCTGGTCGACGAGCCGGGCCAGGACTGGCTCGGCCGGACGATCGCCGGTTCGACGGAGCCCGTGACCCTCCTCGTGACCGGCCCGCTGAGCACAGTCGCCGCGGCCCTCGACGCCAACCCGGCGATGGAGCAGCGAATCACCGAGCTCGTCTGGATGGGCGGGGCGCTCCGCGTGCCGGGCAACGTCAGCCCGTGGCTCGAGGGCGGCCAGGACGGCTCGATGGAGTGGAACGTCTACTGGGATCCGCCGGCCGCGGCCCGGGTGTTCGACTCGGGGATTCCCCTCGTGATCTGCCCGCTCGACCTGACCAACCGCGTCGAGATGCAGCGGGACTTTCTCCTCACGCTCGCCCGCAACCGGCGGCACCCGTTCTCCGACTTCGCCGGCCAGTGCTACGCCCTCGTCGCGCACCAGACGTACTACTTCTGGGACGTCCTGACCACGGCCTATGTCGAGCGGCCGGACCTGTTCCGGGTCGATCGCGAGCGGGTCCGGGTCGAGCCGACCGGGCACAGCCAGGGCCGCACGGTTCCCGACCCGGCCGGGCGGGAGATCGGGGTGATGGCCGATGTCGACCTCGACGCCTTCTACGACTTCGTCCTCACGAGCTGGCAGCGATGACCGGCGGGCGACGATGACGGCAACCGAGCGCTCCGCGCGGGAGTGGACGCCGACCGAGGTCGCGGCCCGGATCCAGCACACGCTCATCCGCGTCGACGCAACCCTCGACGAGGTCGAGCAGCACTGTCGCGAGTGCCTCGAGTACGGCTTCGACGCCGCGATGGTCGCGGGCAACTGGCTGCCGGTCGCGGCCCGGGTCCTCGCCGGCTCGAGCGTCAAGCTGGCCTCGGCCATCGACTTCCCCACGGGCGCCATGACCACGATCGGCAAGATGGCCGAGGCCCGCGAGCTCGTCGCCCTCGGAGCGGTCGAGCTGGACGTCGCGGCCAACATCGGCTGGCTCCGGAGCGGCTTCGAGGCCGGCTTCCGGGATGATCTCGCGGCGGTGGTCGAGGCGGCCCGGCCTGCGGCCGTGAAGGTCATGCTGGAGCTGCCACTCCTCACGCCCGCGGAGCGCGACCGCGCGGTGGACCTCGCCTGCGAGGCCGGGGTCGCGTACGTCAAGAACGCCAGCTCCAGCGCGGTCGAGGTCGCGACGCCGGAGTCGATCCGGTACCTCCGCAACCGGGCGCCGGCGCGCGTCGGGGTCAAGGCCTCGGGTGGCATCAAGGCCTTCGAGCAGGCGGTCGGGTTGCTCGACGCGGGCGCCGACCTCCTGGGCTCGAGCGCGGGGGTCGCGATCGTGACCCGGGCCGACGGCGCGACGAGCTACTGACCTCGCGGGCGATGGCATCCGGCCGGGCGGTCGTCGTCGGCAGCTACGCGGTCGGCCTGACGATCCGCACGGACGTCTTCCCGATCCCGGGCGAGACCCGCCTCGGATCGGGCTTCGAGGAGGGTCCCGGCGGGAAGGGCAGCAACCAGGCCATCGGCCTGGCCCGGCTCGGGGCCGGGGTGTCGTTCGTGGGCTGCGTCGGCGACGACCGATTCGGACGGGAGGCGCTCGAGCTCCTGGCCCGCGAGGGCGTCGACACGGGTTCCGTCCGCGTCGTGGATAGGGTCCCGACGGGCGTCGGCTTCATCGTCCTCGACGCCGACGGCAACAACCTCATCGTGCTCGATCCCGGCGCGAGCGGCCGGCTCGACGGCGCGCTCGTGCGTGAGGCGCTCGCCGGCTCGATTGGTGCGGGCGATCTCGTCCTGACCCAGCTCGAGATCAGCGAGGCGGCCGCGGCTGCGGCCCTCGGCGCGGGCCGGGCGGCCGGCGCCACCACCGTCCTGAATCCGGCGCCGGCACGGGTGCTGGACGCGGCGACGCTGGCCTCCGTGGACGTTCTCAGCCCGAACGAGACGGAGCTCCGGATCCTGTCCGGTCTCGCCCCGGATGCGTCCGCCGACGACGCGGTCCTGGCCGAGGGACTCCTGGCGCGCGGCGTCGCGGCCGTCGTGGTGACGCGCGGTTCGGCAGGCGCACTCGTCGTGACCCGCGACGGCAGCCGGTCGATCGCCGCGCCGCGGGTCGAGGTCGTCGATTCGACCGGCGCGGGCGACGCCTTCAACGCCGCGCTGGCGGCCCGGCTCCTCACGGGCGACTCGATCGCCGACGCGGCCGCGTGGGCCGTGGCGGCCGGGGCGCTCGCCTGCACCCGCTCGGGGGTGGTGCCGTCGCTGCCGACCCGAGGCGAGCTCGGCGCGGCCATGGGCGCTGGCCCGAACAGACCACCCACCACGGAAGCGAGGTTCGCTGCTCGATGATGACGTCCCTGCCCCGAACGGCCGTGTGGGCCGGTCTCGACCACCTGCCGATGGACGCCGCGCTCGAGTTCGTGCGGCGCGTCGAAGCGCTCGGCTATGGCGCGTTCTGGACGCGCGAGGGCTTCGGCCGGGAGCCGTTCCCGCTGCTCGCCGCGGCGGCCCGCGAGACGGAGCGGCTCGTGCTCGGCACCGGGATCGCGAACGTGTACGCCCGGGACCCGATGGCGGCCCGCGCGGCCGCGGCGACCCTGGAGGAGCTGGCGCCGGACCGGTTCATCCTCGGGCTCGGCGTGAGCCACGCGCCGTGGGTCGAGGGCGTTCGGGGGCACGAGTACCGCCGGCCGCGAGGCGCCCTGGCCGGGTACCTCGACGCGCTCGAGGCCAGCGAGTATCGCGGGCCCGAGCCGCACGGGCGGCCGCCGGTCGTCCTCGCGGCCCTCCGCCGCGGCCTGCTCGAGCTCGCCCGCGATCGGACGCAGGGAGCCTTCCCGTACCTGACGCCGGTCGAGGGCGTGCGTGTCGCGCGGGAGATCCTGGACGCGGCGGGCGGCCGGCCGTGGCTGATCGTGTCGCTGGCCGTCCTCCCCGACGCGGAGGCAGCCGCGGGTCGCGAGGCGGCTCGGGCCTACGTGGCCAACTACCTCCGCCTCCCGGCCTACGTCGCGGCCCTCCGGGAGCACGGCTTCGGCGACGACGACCTCGGCTCGCCGGCCTCGGACCGGCTCGTCGATGCCCTGGTCGCCCGGGGCAGCCGCCGGGATGTCCTGGCCCGCGCCGCCGAGATGGCCGATGCCGGCGCCGACCAGGTCGCGCTCGTCCCGCTGGCGCCGGACGGGTCGGTCGGGTCCCTCGCCGCGGTCGAGGCCCTCGCCCCGCCGTGGTGACGGCCTCGGCGGTGACATCGGCGGGCCGCGTGCCGTCTCGCCCCCGAGCCTCCTTCGGCGTGGCCCTGCCGGACCAGCCGGCTGCCTCCGCGGTCGCCCTCGCCGGCCGCGCGGAGGCGGCCGGCTTCGATCACGTCTGGCTGTTCGACAGCCCGCTCATGGACCGCGATCCATATCCGCTGCTCACGGCGATCGCGCTCGGCACGACGCGGATCCACTTCGGGACCTGCGTCACCAATCCGGCCAGCCGCGATCCGGTCGTGACCGCGTCGGCGCTCGCCACGCTGGCCGAGCTGTCGAACGGGCGGGTGGAGCTCGGCATCGGCCGCGGCGACAGCGCGCTCCGGATGCTCGGTCGGGCGCCCGCCGGCCTCGCCGAGGTCGAATCCGCGATGGGCCTGATCCGCGAGCTCGTCGAGGGCCGCGCGGTCACGACGGCCGATGGGGAGCTTCGGCTCCCGTACGCGCCGGGCCATCGCCTGCCGGTCTGGCTCGCGGGCTACGGGCCTCGGGCCCTGGCGCTCGCGGCCCGTGCCGCCGATGGCGTGATCATCCAGGTCGGCGACCCCGAGCTCGTCGCCTGGTTCGTCGGCCAGCTGCGCGCCGCGGAGGCCGACGCCGGGCGGAGGCCGGGTCGGGTCCGGGTCATGGTGGCGGCCTCGGCCTCGATCGGTGACGACGCGGCGGCGCTCGATCGCGTCCGCTGGTTCCCGGCCCTCGTGGCGAACCACGTCGAGGACCTGCTTCGGCGCCAGCCGCGATCCTCGCTCCCGGCGGCGCTCACCGCGTACCTCGACCGGCGGCCGGA
>DASUHU010000257.1:0-20794 GCA_036273395.1 Candidatus Limnocylindrales bacterium | reverse complement strand
GGCCTCCTGAACGAGAACGAGATCTTCGTGCGCCGGGCCCGAGGCCTGGGGGTCATGGACTCCGAGACGGCCCTGCGGTACGTCTGGACGGGCCCGAACCTCCGGGCGACCGGCCTGCCGTTCGACCTCCGGCGAGCCCATCCCTACTCGGTCTACCCCGAGCTCGAGTTCGACATCCCCACGCGGACCGAGGGTGACTCATTGGCCCGCTACCTCCTCCGTGTCGAGGAGATCAAGCAGAGCCTCCGGATCATCGACCAGGTCCTGGACCAGCTCCCGGACGGGCCGGTCATGACCAAGATCCCGCGCCTCATCCGGCCTCGTCCGGGTCGGGCCTGGGCGGCGGTCGAAAGCCCCCGCGGGCAGTTCGGGGTCTACGCCATCAGCGACGGAACGGACCAGCCGTTCCGGCTCAAGATCCACGACCCGAGCTTCATCCACCTCCAGTCGATGGCCCACCTGCTGCCCGGCCACCTCCTCGCGGACACCATGGCGATCATGGCGAGCCTCGATCCGATCATGGGCGGGGTCGACAAGTGACGGAGCCGGTCGCTCCCACTCGGGCGCGCCGAGGCCAAGGCCGACGCGAGCACACGCGCGCGTGCACGTGGACGTGCGCAAGCGAGGGAGCGGAGCGGCGAACGCCGGCGTGGGCCGCCCCAGCGGGAGCCCCTCGATGACCGCACTTTCTCGGACGTGGGATCAGCTCACGCTGCCGGGCAAGTTCCTCGCGGTCGTCGTCCCGCTGCTGCTGTTGCTGACCGCAGGGGCGGTGATCACGATCCTGCTGGTCGGCGGGATCGTGTGGCAGGTCATCCTGGACAACCTCCCGATCGTCCGGATGCTCGCGGCGGTGCTGATCCTGCTGCTCGTCTTCGTGCCGTTCGCGTTCGTGATCATCTACATGGAGATGAAGGTCATCGCCCTGATGAACCTTCGGATCGGGCCGGATCGCGTCGGCCCGTTCGGCTCGCTGCTCTCGACCGTGCACGGCCTGAAGGTCCTCGTGAAGGAGGACTTCATCCCGACCCGCGCCGACCCGGTCGTGTTCACCTGGGCCCCGGTCGTCGTGTTCGCGACGAGCGCGATGTCGGCCCTGGTGCTGCCGTTCGCGCCTGGGATCATCGGCCATGACCTCAACATCGGGCTGCTGTACTTCTTCGCCGTCGGCGGGATGACCGTGATCGGGCTGCTGATGGGTGGCTGGGCCAGCTTCAACAAGTACTCATTGCTGGGCGGGCTCCGGTCGGCGGCCCAGATCGTGAGCTACGAGATCCCGCTGACCCTGTCGGTCGTCGGCTTGATCATCCTCGCGGGGACGATGAGCCTCAACACGATGGTCGAGCAGCAGTCCGGCTGGTTCACGAGCTGGTACGTGTTCCGGCAGCCGCTCGCGTTCGTGATCTTCTTCATCGCCGCGACGGCCGAGGCGAACCGGACGCCGTTCGACCTGACCGAGGCCGACTCCGAGATCGTCGCGGGCTTCGCGACCGAGTACTCGGGGATGCGGTTCGGCTTCTTCTTCTTCGCCGAGTACGTGAACGTGTTCATCATCTCGGCCCTGACGGTCGTGCTGTTCCTGGGCGGCTGGAACGCCCCGATCGTGCTGCCCCACATCGCCTTCGACATCAATCCCGGCTCGTACGACCTGGGGCTGCTGATCTTCGTCGCCCTCGCGCCCGTGGTCGGCACGCTCGTCCTGGCGGCGCCGGTCTTCCTCATGCGCAGCCGGACTCGGTGGTGGGTCGCCCTGATCATCGGCTTCGTCCTGTTCAACCTGGTCGCGGCGGCGCTCACGCTCCTGTGGGCCTACGTGAGCTTCGACTTCGTGGCCGGGCTGCTGTGGTTCCTCATCAAGGCCTACACGCTGGTCTTCGTGTTCGTGTGGATGCGCGGGACGCTGCCACGCGTGCGGATCGACCAGCTCATGGGCTTCGCCTGGAAGTGGCTCCTCCCGGCCGCGCTCCTGAACCTGTTCGTCACGGCGATCGCGGTGGTCGCGGTGACGGCCCTCCGGGGTGGCACGGTATGAGCTTCGTGCCCGGCCTCGGACTCGTGAAGGGCATGAGCCTGACCCTGCGCCGGTTCTTCGAGCCGAAGGCCACCGTCCGCTACCCCGAGGTTCCGGCCGATGTCTCGGTCAAGTTCCGGGGCCGCCTCCAGCTGCTCCTCGACGAGCACGGCGCGCTCAAGTGCGAGACCTGCTTCCAGTGCGCCCAGGCCTGCCCGATCGAGTGCATCGACATGGGCGGCATGGACACGAAGGGCCGGTTCCACGTCCACTGGGGTCCGCCCGAGACGTACGGCGAGCGACGCGAGGAATCGGCGCTGCGCCGGTCCGGCCGGACGGTTCCCGACCCGAGCTTTGCCTCGTTCACCCGCGAGGACGTCGACCCGCTCGACGAGGTCCTGGATCAGTACGACTACGACCCGAAGCGGATGCTCGAGATCCTGGAGGCCACGCAGGCGATCTACGGCCACCTCCCGGTCGCGGCGATCAAGAAGATCAGCCAGGCGACGGGCGCGTGGTACGCGATGATCTACGGCACGGCCTCGTACTACGGCCACCTCCACTTCGAATCGCCCCAGGCCGAGGCCCAGGTGGCGGCGATGGCCGCGCGCCGGCCGTCCGAATCGACCTACCTCGATCGGCTGGGCGCATCCCTGGACGGAACGTCCCCGAGCGGCGCGGCGCCGTCATGAGCCTGCTCGCGACACCGAAGGGCTGGCCGACCATCCTGCTCGAGGTCGCCCCCGCCGTGGCGCGCTTCGGCGGGCTGCGGCGCGCGATCCGCGAGCTCGGCCCCGCGGGCACGATCGCCGAGATCGCGGCCGCCGGGCTCCGCGGTCGCGGCGGGAGCGGCTACGCGAGCGCGGACAAGTGGCGGGCCGCCGCGGCCGCCGGGCAGGAGCTCGGACCACGGGTCAGCCGGTATGTCGTGGTCAACGCCTACGGCGCGGATCCGTCGTCCCTCACCGACCGGACGCTCCTCGCCGAGAACCCGAGCGCGGTCGTCGAAGGCGCCGCGATCGCGGCCTGGGCGATCGGCGCCGAGGAGGCGATCATCGCGGTCCGCGCCGGCGAGTCGGCCGCGATCGCGGCGCTCGAGGCGGCCGCCGCGGATGCCCGAGCTGCGGGCCTGCTCGGCGAGGCGATCGCGGGGACGACGCGGCGGCTGGAGATCGACATCCGAACCGTCCAGGGCGCCTACATGCTCGGCGAGGAGACGGTCCTGATCAAGGCCCTCGAAGGCAAGCGCGGCCAGCCCGAGCAGCGGCCGCCGCATCCCGCCGAGGATGGCCTGTGGGGCGCGCCGACCGTCGTCCAGAACGCCCAGACCGCGGCGGCCGCGGCCTGGATCCTCCGCCATTCCGCGGCCGAGTTCCGGGCCACGGGCACGGCCGACGAACCGGGCACGATTCTGGTGGACGTCCGGGGACCGGCCGGCGGCGGCATCGCCGAGGTGCCATTCGGGACACCGCTCGCCGACATCGTGGCCCTCGCCGGCGGTGTGCCCACCACGACGAAGGGCGGGACAGCCGCGAAGAAGGGGCCGGCTGCCGACGCCGGCGCCGGCCGGCCCATCAAGGCCGTGCTGGTCGGCGGCCCGTCGGGCGGGATCCTGCCGGCCGATCACCTCTCCACCCCGTACACCTACGAGGCCCTCCGGGCCGCCGGGGCTCACATCGGCTCGGGCTCCGTCATCGTCGCGGACGATCGCGCCTGCGTCGTGGATCTCGCTCGCGTGCTGACGCGCTACTGCGCCGACGAGGCCTGCGGCAAGACCATCCCGTGCCGGATCGGGACGCGGCGCCTCGCCGAGATGGGCGAGCGCCTCGCCGCCGGCACGTCGCGGGCCGGCGATCTCGACCTGATCATCACGCTCGCCGACGACATCACCGGCTCGGCCCTGTGCGACCACGAACGGCTCGCCACCCTGCCCCTTCGAAGCGGGCTACGATATTTCGGTCCCGAGGTCGAGGCCCACCTGGAGCAGGGCATCTGCCCGGCCGGGGTGTGCCGCCCGATCGCGCTGGGTCGTGCGGCCACGACCGCCGTCGCTCCGACCTCGAGTCCCGCCACGACCAGCCCTGCGTGAGCCGATGACCGACCTGATCGTCCGCCCCGAGCACCAAGCGCCCCCGCCACGCCGGCCCGAGAGCCGGCCGGATCGCCCGGCCGTGCTCGAGACGAGCGTCCCGCTCGCCGACACCCCCGCCGAGCGCCTCATCACGACCCAGTCGCCGCAGCGGCCGCAATCCTCGCCGCGGATCCGCATCGAGGTCGATGGGCGGGTCGTCGAGGGCTTCGAGGGCCAGACGATCCTCGAGGTCTGCCGCGACAACGGGATCGAGATCCCGACCCTGTGCTACGAGCCGAAGCTGCCCGGCTTCGGGGCCTGCCGGATGTGCGTCGTCGAGGTCGAGGGCGAGGAGCACCCGCCGATCAGCTGCTCCCGCCACGCCGAGGCCGGGATGAAGGTCCAGACCCAGACCGACGAGGTCCGGCGGCTGCGGCACACCAACCTCGAGCTGATCTTCAGCGACCACAACGCCTACTGCCTCCCGCCCTGCCAGAACAAGTGCCCGAGCCACATCGACATCCCGGGCTTCCTCAAGCAGAACGCCGAGGGCAACTTCCGGGAGTCGACCCGGATCTTCAAGCGGACCATCCCGTTCCCGAGCGTCCTCGGCCGGGTCTGCCCCGCCCCGTGCGAGGACCACTGCCGGCGCGACGAGGTCGACGAGGCGATCGCGATCCGGGACAGCCACCGCTACGCCGGCGACCAGGTCATCAAGGCGATGCTCGACGCGAACGTCGATCCGCCCGTGCCGTTCGAGCAGCAGGCTTCGACCGGCCGCCGCGTCGCGGTCATCGGCTCGGGTCCCGCGGGCATGGCCGCGGCCTACTACCTCCTGATCAGCGGCCACGACGTGACCGTCTTCGAGCGCGACCCGGCGCCCGGCGGGATGCTCCGCTACGGCATCCCCCAGTACCGCCTGCCCAAGGTCGAGGTCCTCGAGGCCGAGTACGAGAGCGTGACCCGCCTGGGCGGCAAGATGGTCTGCAACCAGGGCCTGGGCCGGGACTTCACCCTCGACGACCTCCAGTTCCAGGGCTTCGACGCGGTCCTCATCGCGATCGGCTGCTACACGACCAACAAGCTCGGCGTGCCGGGCGAGGACGCCGCCGAGGTCCTCGATGGCCTGGAGTACCTCCGGACCGCGACCCTCGGGCTCGAGTACCCGGGTCACCGCGGGAAGCGGGTCGTCGTCGTCGGCGGCGGCTTCACCTCGATGGACTGCTCGCGGACCTCGATCCGCCAGGGCGCCGCGGAGGTGACCCTCGTCTACCGCCGCGACATGAAGGACATGCCCGCCTCGAACGAGGTCCACGAGGCAATCGAGGAAGGCGTCACGGCGATCTTCCAGGCGGGCCCGTCGAAGGTCATCACGGACGAGGCCGGCAACGTGACCGGCGTGGAGTTCATCCGGATGCAGCTCGGCGAGCCCGATGCCTCGGGCCGCCGCCGACCCGAGCCCGCGCCCGGCACCGAGTTCACCATCCCCTGCGATCGCGTCCTCCTGGCGATCGGCCAGGGCCCCGAGCTCGACTGGATCGGGCCCGGCTCACAGGGCCCGAAAGCGACGCGGAATCGCCGGCTCCAGGCCGACGCGGTGACGTTCGAGACGGGCCGGACCGGCGTGTTCGCGAGCGGCGACGTGCGGGTCGGCGCGACGACCGTCGTCCAGGCCATCGCCGAGGGCCGGCGCTCGGCGTACGCCGTCGACGCGTTCCTCAAGGGCCTCGACCTCGGCGAGATCAGGACGCGCCAGACGCTGGCGGAGCCCCAGCCGGAGTTCCTCTCGATCGTGCCGTTCACGGCCGAGGTCAAGGAGCCGCGCTACCGGCTCAAGGCCCTCGAGGCCGAGGAGCGCCGCGACAGCTACATCGAGTACGAGATCCCGTACTCGGTCGAGGAGGTCGTCGCGGAGTCGACCCGCTGCCTCCAGTGCACCTGCGAGGCGATCGGCTACTGCGACCTGCGGCGGCTCGGGATCGAGTACGGCACGACCCTCCGGACGCTCGAGCCTCAGCCGAACGCCGGCGCCGGCATCCGGAGCGTCGGCGAGAACCGCTTCACCGGCGTGAACCACGATTACATCCGCGACGACAGCCACGCCTTCATCCTCCGCGAGCCATCGCGCTGCATCGACTGCGGGCGCTGCGCGAATGTCTGCGCCGAGGTGGTCGGGGCGGCCTGCTACGACTTCATGCGGATCGGCTTCGACACGCTCGTCACGACGCCGCTGGACATGAGCCTCAACGACACGCCCTGCGTGTCGTGCGGGCGCTGCGCCGAGACCTGCCCGACCGGCGCGCTGATGCCCAAGCCCCGCGTCCTCCAGAAGTACGAGGTCGACGAGAGCCGCTGCATCCTGTGCGGGATCTGCGTCGATGCCTGCCCCTACGACGCGCTTCGAGACGGCGGCGAGTTCGAGCTCTCCCACACGAGCCGGGAGGAGCCGATGATCGACCTCATGGCCCTCGCAGAGATCGACCGCGAGACCGAGGTCACCTACATCCGCAAGGAGCGCGACTGGCTGGAGCGGGCCCGCGAGCAGGGCCGCTTCCTCGAGGCCTCGCGAGTCCTGCGCGTGCTGCCGGCAACGCTCCACGGCAACGGGCACGATGGCCACGGCCACGGCGGCGGGATTGGGACCGCGGTCGGCGCCGGCCAGGGCCACGTCGAGTAGCCGGCCGCCGGGATGCGCGCCTGGCTCTACCTCATCGCCGCGGCCGTCGCCGTCGGGATCGTCGTCACGCCGGCGATCCTCGTGTTCATCTTCGGCGGCGGGAGCTTCGATGACGCCCTGCTGGCGGCGTTCGCGACCCTGATGCTCGTGGCGGCCCTCGCGGTCGTCTCGATGCGCGACATCATCCGCTGCGGCCTCGCGATGATCGTGTGCTTCATCGCCCTGGCCGGGATCTACGTCCAGCTCGAGGCGCCGCTCGTGGCCGCGGCCCAGGTCATCGTCTACATCGGCGCCATCAGCGTCCTGGTCCTGTTCGCGATCATGCTGACCCAGACGAAGTCCGGCTCGGCCCGGCTGACGTTCCAGACGCAGGCTCGATGGGGCGCCCTCGCGGCCGTGGTCCTCCTGATCCTCGTCTCGCTGGCGGTCTACGGCACGATCTGGCCGAACGCCGGCCCGCGCCAGCCCGCGGCGACCGAGGCGATCGCGACCTTCCTGTTCCACGACTACGTCCTGCCGTTCGAGGTCGTGAGCGTGCTCCTCCTCGCGGCGGTGATCGGCGGGGTGTTCCTCGCGAAGCGCGAGGACATCACCGGCGAGGAGCCGACCCTGTGATGGCGAGCCCCGACTGATGGCCGACCAGCTGAACACGTACCTGACGCTGTCCGGCGCGCTGTTCGCGATCGGGACGTTCGGGTTCCTGGCCCGGCGGAACGCGATCTCGATGCTCATGTCGATCGAGCTCATGCTCAACGCCGTCAACCTCGCGATCGTCTCGTTCGGGGCGTTCATCCCCCAGCTCCAGGGCCGCGGCGCCGTGATCGCCCTGCTCGTGCTGGCCGTCGCCGCGGCCGAGGCGACCGTCGGCCTCTCGATCGTCATCGCGATCTACCGCAACCGGCGGACGCCGCTCGTCGACGAGTACGACGCGATGCGGCGGTGAGCTTCGACCTGCTGATCCCGCTCATCGTCGCGCTGCCGCTCGCCGGATTCGTCATCACGGCCGCGATCGGCCGGCGCCTCGGCAAGCAGGCCCACTGGATCCCGGTCGGGGCCGTCGTCCTGTCGTGGCTCGCGGCGATGGGCGTGGTGGTCGCGGCGCTGACGAACCAGGCCCCGTTCGCCGAGAACGGCTACGGCGTGACGCTGTGGCAGTGGATCCCGGCCCCGGGGGTCAACGGCGCGCCCGATTTCGTCATCAACGCCGGGTTCTTCGTGGACCACCTGACCGCGGTCCTCCTGATCGTCGTGACGACGATCGGGATGCTCGTCCACGTCTATTCGATCGGGTACATGGCCCACGACGCGGGCTACTGGCGGTTCTTCGCCTACCTGAACCTGTTCATGGTCTCGATGCTCATCCTGGTCCTGGCCGACAGCTGGCTGGTGCTGTTCGTGGCCTGGGAGCTGGTGGGCCTGTCGAGCTACCTGCTCATCGGGTTCTGGTACCGGAAGCAGTCCGCCGCGCTCGCGAGCAAGAAGGCGTTCATCGTCAACCGCGTCGGGGACGTCGGCTTCGCCCTCGGGATCATGGCCATCTTCCTCGACACCCACACGCTCTCGATCCACGACTCGCTGGGGGTGCTCTCCAGCCAGACCCTCGCCGCGTTCCCGATCCCGGTCTGGCTGGTGGCCCTCGGGGTGTTCGCCGGCGCCGTGGGCAAGAGCGCCCAGTTCCCGCTCCACGTCTGGCTGCCGGACGCGATGGAGGGCCCGACGCCCGTGTCGGCCCTGATCCACGCCGCGACGATGGTCAATGCCGGGGTCTACATGATCGCCCGGGCCAATCCCCTCTTCGCCGCGGCGCCGGAGGTCATGACGGTCGTCGCCGCGATCGGGATCTTTACCGCGATCCTGGCGGCCTCGATCGCGATGACCCAGACCGACATCAAGCGGGTCCTGGCCTACTCGACCCTGAGCCAGCTCGGCTACATGTTCGCCTCGCTCGGCGTCGGGGCCTTCACCGCGGCGATCTTCCACCTCATGACCCACGGCTTCTTCAAGGGCCTGCTGTTCCTCGATTCGGGCTCGGTCATCCACGCGGTGCATGAGGAGCAGGACATGCGCCGGATGGGCGGCCTCGGGAGGCGGATCCCCCAGACGTACGCGACGATGGTCATCGGGGCAGTCGCCATCTCCGGCATCCCGCCGCTGGCCGGGTTCTTCAGCAAGGACGAGATCCTGGGGGAGGCCTGGAAGAACGGCTTCGCCTGGGTCTGGGCGATCGGGCTCATCGTCGCGGTGATGACGGCGTTCTACATGTTCCGGCTGATCGGGCTGACGTTCTGGGGCAAGAGCCGGGTGAATTCCGAGGTCGAGCCCAAGATCCACGAGTCGCCGTCGGTCATGACGGTCCCGCTGTGGCTCCTCGCGATCCCGTCGGTCGTCCTGGGGGCGATCCTGTCGTGGCCCGGACCGCCGCTCGGCCCGCTCCTCGGCCAGAACGACCAGACCGGCCTCCTCGCGGGCTGGCTCGAGCCCGTGTTCGCCGGCGCGCAGCAGCAGCTCGGCCGAAGCGAGGCCTCGTTCCAGCTGTTCGGCATCGACGGCGCGCTCCTCGGCGCGAGCATCGCCGTGGCGGTCATCGGCGTGCTGATCGCGTGGCGGCTGTTCGGCGTCGAGCTCGGCCCGATCCGGGCCGGCCAGCGTCCCGAGCGTGTCAAGGCCCTGACGGCGCGGGTGCCGTTCCTCTACCGGGCCTCGCTCAACAAGTGGTGGTTCGACGATCTCAACAACCTCCTGTTCGTCGTGATCGGCGGCTGGGTGGCCAACGGTGCGGCCTGGTTCGACCGCGTGGTCGTGGACGGGATCGTGAACGGGATCGGCGGCGTCACGCGCCGGGCCGGCGCGGACCTGGCCCGCGTCCAGACGGGGCGCGTCCAGAACTACGCCCTCGGCATCGCCCTCGGGCTGATCGTCATGGCCGGCTCGTACTTCGTCATCGCCGGTGGGCGCTAGGCGATGAGCGTGCCCTGGCCGCTGCGAGCTGACCGATGACCGGCATCGCGTCCGCGCTCCAGGGCCTGCCGATCCTTTCCGTCGTGATCTTCCTGCCGCTCGTCGGGGCGGTCATCCTGGCCTTTGCGCCCGCGCGCTGGGCCCGCTCGCTGGCCCTCGCCACCGCCCTCCTGACGTGGCTCGTCTCGCTCGCGATCGCCGCCGGCTTCGGCGCGGCAGCGACCGGCTTCCAGTTCAAGGAGGAGCTCAGCTGGATCCCCCTGTTCGGGATCGAGTACAAGCTCGGGATCGACGGGCTGTCTCTGGCGATGGTCGTCCTGACCACGACCCTCACCTGGATCAGCATCCTGGCGAGCTTCCGCCCGATCCAGACCCGGATCAAGGAATACATGGTCTCGTTCCTCATCCTCGAGGTCGGGATGACGGGCGTGTTCCTGGCCCTCGACACGTTCCTCTTCTACATCTTCTGGGAGGTCGTGCTCGTCCCGATGTACCTGATCATCGGGATCTGGGGCGGCTCGAACCGGATCTACGCCACGATCAAGTTCGTCCTGTACACGCTCGTCGGCTCGCTCCTCATGCTCGTGGCGATTCTCGCCACCGCGTTCACCTTCCAGGCGGCCCACGGCGGGAGCTGGACCGGGGCCTTCGACTTCGAGGTCCTCCGCCAGTTCGCGGGGACCGGCGGCTTCTCGGACACGCTCCAGCTGCTGGCCTTCGCGGCGTTCTTCCTGGCCTTCGCGATCAAGGTCCCGATGTTCCCGTTCCACACCTGGCTGCCGGACGCCCACGTCGAGGCGCCGACCGCGGGCTCGGTGATCCTCGCGGGAGTCCTGCTCAAGCTCGGCGGCTACGGCCTCATCCGCTTCGCGGTCCAGCTCTTCCCGAGCGCGGCTCTGACCTACGCGCCGCTGATCATCGTCCTGAGCCTCATCGCGATCATCTACGGCGCCCTCGTCGCGCTCGTCCAGCCGGACCTCAAGAAGCTCGTGGCGTACTCGTCGGTCAGCCACATGGGCTTCGTGACCCTGGGCCTGTTCGCGTTCCAGTCGCAGGCCCTCGCCGGGGCGATGCTCCAGATGGTCAACCACGGCCTCATCACCGGCGCCCTGTTCCTGTGCGTCGGCGTGATCTACGAGCGGACCCATGACCGGACGATCGCGAAGATGGGCGGTCTCGCCGCCCTCACCCCGATCTGGGTGACGACGTTCGGGTTCTTCATCTTCGCCTCGGCCGGCCTGCCCGGCCTGTCCGGCTTCGTCGGTGAGTTCCTGACCCTGGTCGGAACGTTCCAGGCGAATCCGTGGGCGGCCGCGGTCGCGACGATCGTCATGATCCTGGCCGCGACGTACCTGCTCTGGATGTTCCAGCGCATCGCGTTCGGGGAGCCGTCGGCGTTCCTGCTCGGCCTGGGCCACCACCTCACGGACATCAGCGCGACCGAGGTCCTGACCCTCGCGCCGCTCGGGGCGATGGTCGTCGCCTTCGGGTTCTTCCCGGGCCTGTTCCTGAACCTCTTCCAGGCCCCGATCGCCGACACCCTGAACGCGGTAAAGAGTGGCCACGTCATCGCCATCGACCCGGCCATCGTCGCGATCGGGATCGGGATCGTCGTGGCCGCGGTCGTGATCCGGCTGCTCAGCCTCCGGCCGTCCGAGGCCCCGCCGGCGCCCTCGACGGGCGTGCCAGTTCCGGCCGAGGGAGCGGGCTGAGCCGATGACGACCCAGGACCTCCAGACGATCGCGCCGTTCGCGCTCGCGGTGCTGCTCGCGGTCGCCGTGCTCGTGGTCGACCTCATCCGGCCGGGGGATCGCAACGGGGTCCTGGCGGTGTCCCTGATCGGTCTCGGGATCGTGGCCGCCGCGACGGTCATCGTGGGCCAGACGCCCGCGACCGCGTTCGCCGGTGGCTACACCGTCGATGCCCTGACGACGTTCCTGGACCTCGTGTTCATCGGCATCGTCGCGTTCACGATCGCGTTCGCGCCGGACTACCTCGACCCGCGCGGCCTGCCCCTGGCCGAGTTCTCGGTCGTCCTGATCTTCGCGATGACCGGCGCGATGCTCATCTCGGCCGCGGGCGACCTCCTGGTCCTGTTCATCGCCCTCGAGCTGATGGTCCTGCCGGGCTACCTCCTTGCCGGCTACCACAAGACCGACGGCTACTCGACCGAGGGCGCGATCAAGTACTTCCTCCTCGGGTCGTTCAGCTCCGCGATCTTCCTGTTCGGGCTCGCCTTCGTCTGGGGCATGACCGGGACGACGAACATCGCCTCGATCGCCTCGAACCTCCAGGCGATCGCGTCGGGCGGCGCGCCGCTGAGCCCCGGCCTGGCGCTCGGGCTCGGATTCATGACCACCGGCGTGGCCTTCAAGATCGCCGCGGTCCCGTTCCACTACTGGACCCCGGACGCCTACCAGGGCTCGCCGACCCCGGTCACGGGCTACCTCTCGGTCGGGCCGAAGGTCGGGGCCTTCGCCCTGATCCTGCGGCTCTTCGTGGTGGCCCTCTACCCGCTCCGGGCCGACTGGCTCCAGGTCGTGGTCGTCCTGGCCTTCCTCACGATGACGCTGGGCAATCTCGTCGCGCTGGGCCAGACGAACGTCAAGCGGATGCTCGGCTACTCCTCGATCGCCCACACCGGCTACATGCTCGTCGGCCTCGCGGCCTACGCCGCCGGGCGGGTCGAGGGCCTCCAGGGCCTGCTCTACTACGGGGCCGCGTACTCGGCCATGAACCTCGGAGCGTTCGCGGTCATCGCCGCGCTCCAGAAGCGGGCCGGCGTGACATCCAATCTCGAGACGTTCGCCGGCCTGGGCCGCCGCGAGCCGTGGCTGGGCGTCCTGATGACGCTCTTCCTGCTGTCGCTCACGGGCATCCCGCCGACGGCCGGCTTCTTCGCCAAGGCCTACGTGATCCTGGCCGCCGTGCAGGCAGCCCAGGCCGGCAACGCCGCGCTCGGCGTGCTCGCCGTCGCGGCCGTGCTCAACGCCGCAGCAGCCGCGTTCTACTACCTGCGCGTCGTCGTCTACATGTTCATGCGCGAGCCGCAGAGCGAGCAGCCGGCCCTCCGGCACGGTCGGCTGATGTGGGCCGGCCTGGCCGGCGCGACGATCCTCACGATCCTGTTCGGGGTCGCGCCGGGCACCCTCCTGGACATCGTCTCGAGCGCCGCCAGGGCAATCGCCGCCAGCTGACGCGGGGCATCCCGGGGCCCCGTCGCCGCGCCGAGGACCTTCGTCGGGTGGCCCGGGCCTGACCGTTTGGTAGGCTCCCGCGCGTGACAGACGGGATCGGCGAGCGCTTCCGCACCCGATTGCTTCCGGCACTCGTACTCGCGATCGGGCTCGCGCTCCTGGGTAACGGCCTGCTGTCGTTCACGGCTGCGGTCGAGCCGCAGCCGGTCGCCGAGGTGCTGCCGTCCTACGTGGCCCTCCCGACGGTCGACCCCGGGCTCGAGCTCCCTGTCGGTGGAGGCTCCCAGGATCCCGAGCCGACGTTCCCGGCGGACCGCGTCGCGACCCGCGTTGTCGTGCCGAAGCTCGGCATCGACCTCCCGGTCATCCAGCAGCCGACCGCGGCCGGACTGTTCCCGCTGTGCGACGTCGCGCTGTACTTCACGGCCCTCGGGCAGCCCGGCGAGACCCGCTCGACGTACATCTACGCCCACGCCCGGGCGGGCATGTTCCTGCCCCTCCTGACCGCGTCCCAGGACCACAACGGGGCCGCGATGATCGGCGACGTCGTGGAGGTCTACACCAGCGACGATCGGCTCTTCATCTACAACATCCGCCAGGTCCGGCGGCACCAGCACGACCTCAACGCCGCCTATGCCGACCAGAACGGCGACCTCTGGCTCCAGACCTCCGAGGGCCCGAACGACAGCTACCCCAAGCTCCAGATCGTCGCGACGTACGTCTCCAACGCCGCGGCGTCGCCGAGCGCCGCCCACCCGCCGGCGTACCCGCGCCAGTGCGCCTGATCGGCTCGAGGTCGAGCCGTTAGATCCAGTCGATCTTCCGGAGGACCACCGCGGCGCCCACCGCGATCGCGACGACGCCGAGGGTCACGAGCCAGAACCCGACGGCCTCGGCGCCCGAGAACGCGAGTCCGGCCTCGCTCATCCCGAAGATCCCGGCGATCGCGCCGATCCCGGCGAGGATGACGGTCACGCCGGTCAGGCGCTTCATGATCGTCGAGAGGTTGTTGTTGATCGTCGAGAGGTAGATCTCGACGGTCGCAGCGACCAGCTCACGATCCGTGTCGAGCTCGTCGGCCAGGCGGATGACGTGGTCGTAGATGTCGCGGAAGTAGATGACCTCCTCGGGGTCGATGAGCGTGAGCTCCCGGTTCGTGAGCTGGTTCAGGATCTCGCGCACCGGCGTGACCGCGCGACGGACGGCGATGAGGTCGCGCTTGAGCGCGAACAGCTGCTCCAGCGTCCCTCGATCGGGCCGATCCACGACCTGGTCCTGGAGCCCGTCGATGAGGTCCTCGAGCCGGTCCGCGAACGGGAAGTAGCCATCGACGATCCCGTCCAGGATCGCCCACAGCAGGTGGTCGGGCCCGGCGGCGAGGATCGGCTCGAGGCCGCTCCGGAAGTGATCCCCGGAGCGAGGGTCCCAGGACGCGGGGTGAGCGCTCAGCAGGAAGCCGTCGCCGAGCACGAGATCGATCTCCCGCGGCCGGACGAAGACGTGGCCGTCGGCGGCCTCCGCCGACGTGGCGGTCGGGTTCGGCGCTTCGAGCTCGAAGACCACGACGTGGACGAGGCCATCCGTGACCTCGACCTTCGCCCGCTGGTTGCCCTCGACGACGTCCTCGGCGATGAGGGGATGGAGCCCGAGCACCTGCGCGACCCGACCGACGAGCGCCGGATCGGGCTCGGCCAGATCGACCCAGATGACGGGTCGCTCGCCGGCCGTGCCGGCTCCCGCGCCGGACGTGCCGGCTCCCGCGCCGGACGTGCCGGCTCCCGCGCCGCCTGGGAGTGCGCTGCGCGCCCCGAGTGCGGCGAGCCCGGCCTCGCCCTCGTGCTCGGTCAGCCGGCCGGCGCTGAGCTCGACGACACGCACCAGCCCGCTCCCCGCTCGGGCCTCGCCCGGTGGCCGCGCCCCGTGCGCGCGATGCCGCCGGACGTCTGCCGGCCCCTGTTCGGCGAAGCTCATCGCGGCGGCCCTGCCATCGGCGTCATCTTCACCGCTCGGAGGCCGCGGCGCGAGCCGTCCGCGCGGTCGCATCGCGACTCGGAGCCGTCGTCGGATCGCGACCCTCGAGGGCAAGCGTCGGCAGGATCGCCACGGCCAGCACGGCCGCGGCCACGACGAAGATGCCGACGAGGATCGTCGCGGCCTCGCCCGACGCCCAGGTCTCGAGCGCCTGGACCACGAGACCATCCTTGAGCGGCCGGTCCCGGAGGGCGAGCGGGATGAAGGCCTTGTAGGCGTCCGGGGTCGCGTAGACCGCGCTCGACAGGCGGTCGATGACCGTCGACCCGAACGCCGTGAGCACGGCCAGGCCGATGGCCATCCCGACCTCTCGCGCGACCGTGACGATCGCGGAGGCGATCCCGAACGCTTCCCGGCCGAGCGCCTCGACCGCGGCGGTCGATCGCGGCGTGACGGTCAGCCCGAATCCCAGGCCGAAGACCGCGAGCCAGCCTGCGACCTCGCCGATCGAGCTCGCCGGCGTCCAGGCGGACATCCGCCACAGGCCCGCGAGCCCGAGCCCGATCCCCGCGAGCGTCGTGAGCCGCAGGCCGACCACGCGGAGCACGAGCCCGGATCCGAGCGCCCCGGCCGCCGTCGCCAGCGCGAGCGAGCCGAGCGCCACGCGCTGGACGTCCGGGCCGCCGTAGAGCACCCGATCGACGAACACCGCGCCGCCGATGACCGCGGTCGCGAAGGCGTATCCGGTCAAGGCCGAGACGACGACCGCGGACCCGAACGCCCTCGACCGAAACCACGCGGGATCGAGCAGCGGGCCACCCCGGCGAGCGCCGAGCCACAGCCCCAGCCCGGCCACCGCCAGGCCACCGATCACGAGCGCGGCCACGAGCAGCCACGGATCGACGGCCAGCTCCTCCACGGAGCTGCTCCCCGCGAGCGTCAGGCCGACGAGCAGCGCCGTGAGGCCCGCCGTGACGAGGACCGCGCCGATCGCGTCCACGACCGCCGCGCCGCGAGGCGTGTCCCATGTCCCGAACGCAGCCCAGGCCAGGCCGAGTCCGGCGACCGCGATCGGGACGTTGAGGTAGAAGACGTATCGCCAGGGCGCGTCGAGCGCGGCGAGGAGGGGCGGCGCGAGGCCCGCCGCCTCGAGGGCATCGGCGGGGTGGACCGCGGCGAGGACCGCCGCTCCGACGAATGGGCCCGCGGCCATCCCGAGGAACGTGACCGCGCCGATGAGGCCGAGCGCGCGGGGTCGGGCACGGCCCTCGAACAGGTGCGAGGTCGCGGCGGTCGCGACCGGGACGAGGAATCCCCCGCCGATCGACTGGACGACGCGAGCTGCGATGAGCTGGTCGAGTGACTGCGCCGCACCGGCCAGCACCGAACCGGTACCGAACACCAGGAGCGCCCCGAGGAAGGGCCGCCGGACGCCCCAGCGGTCGGACAGCCGGCCTGCGATCGGCATCGTCACGATCGTGGTCAGGAGGTAGGCGTTCACGATCCAGGAGGCCTTCCGGAGCTCCGTCCACGACGCCAGGTTCTCGACGATCGCCGGGAGGGCCACGGCCGTGACCATGAGCTCGAGGCCGGTCAGGAACGCCCCGACGCACAGGACCACGAGCAGCACGAGGGCCGGGCCGCGAGCCACCCCGGGAGTGTAGGAAACGCCGCGGTTCGCAAGGCACTCGTCGGCGGCCGGCCGCCGGCCACGGCGGTCGCTGCAACCGGCGTTCGGGGATCGTTGCGCGGGGCCGGGGATGGCCCAAGGAGGTGGTCGCATCGACGCCACGGTCGACCCCGTCGTGCGCACGACGGACCTGACCCGCCGGTTCGGGGCATTCACCGCGGTCTCGGGCGTCAGCCTCGAGGTCCGCGCGGGGGCCGTGCTCGGCGTCGTCGGCCCGTCGGGCTCCGGCAAGACGACGACGATCCGGATGGTCATGGGCTCGCTCCGCCCGACCTCGGGCGACGTCACCGTGCTCGGGGAGCGACCCCGCTCGTTCCGCCGCCAGACCCGCGAGCGGATTGGCTACATGCCCCAGCAGTTCATCCTCTATCCCGACCTGACGGTTCGGGAGAACGTCGACTTCGTCGCGAGCCTGTACGGCCTGTTCATCGCCCGCCGCCGGCGGCGCACGCGCGCCGTGCTGGAGCTGCTGAACCTCTGGCCGATCCGGGACCGCCAGGCCCGCGACCTCTCGGGCGGCGAGCGGCGGCGCCTGGAGCTGGCCTGCGCCCTCGTCCACGAGCCCAGCCTGCTCGTGCTCGACGAGCCCACCGCGGGCGTCGACCCGATCCTCCGGCGGACGATCTGGGACGAGATCCACCGGCTCCGGGACGACGGCGTGACCTCGATCGTCACGACCCAGTACGTCACCGAGGCCGAGGAGTGCGACGCGGTCGCGATCATCTCGGGCGGACGCCTCGTGGCCCTCGCTCCACCGGCCGAGCTCCGCCGGCGGGCCCTGGGCGGCGAGGCGATCGAGGTCGAGACCGAGGCGACGTTCGACGCCGGCCTCCTGACGGACACGCCCGAGGTCCACCGGGTCCGCCAGACCTCGTTGCGGACGTTCGAGGCGATCGTCGACGATGCCGGCTCGGGCACGCCGATCGTCGTCGACGCGGTCGGGGACCGCGGCGGCACGGTCACCTCCATCCGCGAGCTGACGCCAACGTTCGAGGAGGTCTTCGCCCAGCTCGTCGAATCGAGCGACGCGGTGGCCGAAGCACCGCTCGAGCGGGGCGGCTGAGGTGCTGAAGGTCGTGCTCCGGACCCTGGCCCTGATCGGCAAGGAGATCGTCGAGGTCACCCGTCGGCCGGGGGCCGTCGCGAGCCTCGTCCTGGGCCCCTTCCTGATCCTCGCCGTCTTCGGCCTCGGCTATCAGGGCTACCAACGAGACCTCCGGACGATCATCGTCATCCCCTCGGGCTCGAACCTGCCGGACGATGCCGCCGAGTACCAGCACCTCGGCGCGACGGGCGTCGCGGTCGTCGGGGTGACCTCGGATCAGGCCGCCGCCGAGGCCCAGCTTCGGGCGGAGTCGGTGGACCTCGTGATCGTCGCGCCGACGGACGGGCAGGACACCCTCGAGCAGGGCAAGCAGGCCCAGATGACGATCGAGATGAACCTCAGCGACCCCGTCCAGGCGAACTACGCATCGTTCCTCGCCCAGACCGTTGTGGCCGACGTCAACAGCCAGATCATCGAGCACGCCGCGGCGGCCGGGGAGGGCTACGTCCTGGCGGCCGGCGGCAAGACGATCACCATTCCGCCGAAGGTCGTCGCCCAGCCGACGACCGCGAACGTGGTCAATGTCGCGCCGATCCCACCGGCCATCGTCTCGTTCTTCGGCCTCGCGGCCCTGGCCCTCGTGCTCCAGCACATGGCCGTGACCCTCCTCGCCCTCTCGATCGTCCGCGAGCGCACGAGCGGGGCCATGGACCTCTTCCGGATCGCGCCGATCCGGGCCACGGAGCTGGTCGTCGGCAAGGTCGTCGCGTTCGGCATCCTCGGCGCGGTCATCGCGGGGGTCTCGGTGGCGCTCCTGGTCGGCGTGCTCCGCGTCCCGATGCTGGGATCCCCGGCGCTCATCGCCCTGACGATCGGGCTGCTGCTGGCGGCCTCGCTCGGGCTCGGCCTGGTGATCTCGATCGTCTCCGATTCCGAGCGGCAGGCCGTCCAGCTGTCGCTCCTGATCCTGCTCGCCTCGATGTTCTTCAGCGGCTTCGCGATCCGGATCGACCAGTTCCAGCCTCTCGTGCAGGACGCCGCGTACGTCATCCCGGCGACGCACGGGATCAGCCTCCTCCAGGACCTGTTCCTGCGCGGCACGCTGGTCCACCCGTGGCAGCTGCTGGCGCTGGCCGTCATCGCCGCGGTGCTGCTCGTCGCGAGCTGGGCCCTCCTGCGGCGCGAGATGCGGCCGGCCTGAGCGCGGCGCGGGCAGCGAGCACGATGCGGCGGCTCGGCACGGTCCTGGTGGCCTTCGGGGTCACGGGTCTCGCGATCCTTCTCGTCGCGATCGTCGTGCTCGTGGTCGCGATCGTCCCGCTCCTGTCCGCAGCCTCCGACCTGGAACGCGCCCGGGAGGACGCGGTGGCGCTCGCGGGCCCGGCCGCCGACGCGCTGGACGCCACGGCCTCGAGCGCCGACCACGCCGGGGACAGCCTCAACGAGAGCGAGACGACCGCACGAGATGCCGCCGGCGTCGCGGGCCAGCTCGGCGACGCGATGGGCGGGCTCGGCTTCCTGTCCGGCTCGTTCACCGAGACGGCCACCCGGGCCCACGCCCTCGCCGACGACCTCAACCGGACCGCGGACGCGCTCCACCAGAACCGGCTCGACAGCCTGAGCGCGGCGGCGCAGCTCCACGCCCTCGCCGGACAGCTCCACGACCTCGAGGGCCAGCTCGTGGCGGACGGCGCCGCCGGCCCACCGTCTGGGATCGGCGGCGCCGGGCTGGTCCTCGTCCTGATCCTGTTCGACCTGCTGCTCGTCTGGCTGGCGGCGATGGCCCTCGGCGCGGTCTGGCTCGGCCGGCGCCTCCGGGCCGGCCTGCTGCCATGGGTCACGCCACTTGACACCGCACCGCCGCTCGACGCGACGCCACCGAGGGGTTGACAGGCGCCTCTCTATCAACCGATATTGATATAAACCTCGGTTGATCCGTCGCTTGGACTCGCTCCAGGCTCCCAGACCGCTCGGAGCTCACGTGGCGCCTTCCCCAGCACACTTCCGCTCGACCATCGCCGCCGTCGTCGATCCGCCCGACGAGCTGCGCGCGCTGCGCCTCGTCCACAAGGCCCTCGCCGACGTGAACCGCCTCCGGATCGTCCGGCGCCTGGCCGGGGGCGAGGCGACCGTGTCGGAGCTGATCGAGCAGGTCGGCCTCAGCCAGCCGCTCGTCTCATGGCACCTCGCGCGGCTCAGGATCGCCGGCCTGGTCGAGACCCGGCGCGTGGGCCGCGAGACGGTCTCCCGCCTGGTGCCTGAGGCGTTCGATGCGTTCGCGAGCTACGAGCGCCGCGTCCTGGGGCTTGCGCGGTCGGCCGGAACCGCCGCCGCTGCTCCCGCGCCTGTGCCTCCGGGTCCCGCGCCTGCGCCTCGGGGTCCCGCGCTCGCTGGGCCGGCGATCGAGGAGGCGGCCTCGTGACCGGCTCCCTCGTCTCGCCGGAGCTGCGCCAGCGAGTCCGCGGGGTGGCCACGCCGCTTGCGGTCGGTCTCGGCCGTCTCGGCCTGACCCCGAACGCGCTGACCCTCATCGGCTTCCTCGGGAGCTGCCTCGCGGCCTACGCCGCAGCCCGGCAGGCGTGGCTCGCGGCGGGCGTCCTCGTCCTCGCGTTCGGCGTCTTCGACCTGTTCGATGGTGCCCTCGCGCGGGCCACGAACCGCGTCTCCCAATTCGGGGCCTTCCTCGATTCGACCCTCGACCGGGCCGGCGAGCTGATCGTCTACCTCGGGCTCCTGTGGGGCACCCTCGACCTCGGGCTGTGGGCTCCGGACATCCTCGTCGCGGCCGCGATGGCCGGCTCCACGATGGTCAGCTACACCCGGGCCAAGGCCGAGAGCCTCGGGTTCGCCGGCGGCAGCGGCATGGCTGCCGTGGGCCTGGCGCCGCGCGAGGTTCGACTCACGATCCTGTCCGTCGGGCTCGTCGTCGCGGGCCTCCTGCCGGGCTTCCCCGAGGACACCTCGGGCGGCGGCGGCGCCTATCCCCTCTCGGCGATCGCGCTCGACGTGACGTTCGGGCTCATCGCGATCCTCTCCACGATCACCGCCATCCAACGCATCGTCGTGGTTCACGCGCAGGCGAAGGAGGGCTGAGCCAGGGCGCGTCGATCCACCACCCACCCATCCATCACAAGCCATCGTAGCACGGAGAACCTGAATGGCCAGCAACGGCA
>DASUHU010000256.1:0-6685 GCA_036273395.1 Candidatus Limnocylindrales bacterium | reverse complement strand
AGGGGCCCGATCAGGTGCCAGGTCGCGCCATCGACCAGTGGAACCTTCGCCACCGCCTCCTGGACGCGGTTCTCCCCCAGCACGGTCAGACCCGCGGCGACCGCGGCCAGCACCCGCTCGAGCGGGACGGTCTTCGTGACGGCAACGATCCGGACCTGATCCGGCGATCCCCCCGCGCGCCGGGCCGCCGCGGCGATCCGCTCGAGCACCTCGACGCGAGCCTGCCGAAGCCGCTCGACCTCCCGCGGGTCAGGCTGTGGGGCGCTCACCGCATGGTTCGCGAACGCTCCGCCGCCCGATCGGCAGGGCAGCGTCGAGCGACCGACGGACCTGAGTTGGTCGGGACGCTCAGCGTGTCCGAGCGGAAGGCGAAGCCGAGGACCGGAGCGAACGCACTCCGAGGTGCGCGAGCGAGGACCGCAAGGCGCCAACGCCGCCCGGCGGGCGGCTCAGCGCCCGCGCCGGAGGAAGGACGGGATTTCGAGGTCGTCGGCGTCGTAGGCCGGCTTCTTGACCGGCACCGGCTCCGCAACCGTGCGGGTGCCGGCCATCGCCGGCCCCGTCGAGCCGCCGGTCAGCCCGCCGTCGGTCGAGAGCGGCATGGTCGGCGCGTCCGGAACCCCCGCGTCGGACAGCTGGTTGCGCTGCCGCTCGAGCTCCTCGAAGAAGTCACGCGTCCGGGCCGGCTGCTCGGCCGGAGCGCTCGTCTGGGCGGCCTGCCGTTGGCCGATCTTCCGCCCGTCGAAGCCCGTGGCGATGACCGTGATCTGGACCTCGTCGCCGAGCCGATCGTTGAAGCTCGTCCCGAAGATGATGTTCGATTCGGGATCGGCGGCGGCGCGGATCTCCTCGGCGGCCTCGGTCACCTCGAACAGGGACATGTTCGAGGAGCCCGTGACGTTGAACAGGATCCCCTGGGCGCCCGAGATGTTGACCTCGAGCAGGGGGCTCGCGATCGCCTGGCGGGCCGCGTCGACGGCGCGATTCTCGCCGGAGGCTCGGCCGATGCCCATGAGCGCGGAGCCGGCGTCCTTCATGATCGCCCGGACGTCCGCGAAGTCGAGGTTGATGAGCCCCGGGACCGTGATGATGTCGCTGATCCCCTGGACCCCCTGACGCAGGACGTCGTCGACGACCCGGAACGCGTCGAGAATCGAGGTGTTCTTCTGGACCACGTCCCGAAGTCGGTCGTTCGGGATGGTGATCAGCGTGTCCACCTTGGACTTGAGCGCTTCGGCCGCCTTCTCGGCGGTGAGCCGGCGCTTGGCCCCCTCGAAGGTGAACGGTTTCGTGACGACGCCGATCGTGAGGGCCCCCAGCTCCTTCGCGATCTCGGCCACGATGGGTGCGGCGCCGGAGCCGGTACCACCGCCCAGCCCGGCGGTGATGAAGACCATGTCCGAGCCCTCGAGGGCCTGGCCGATCTTCTCGGTGTCCTCCTCGGCCGCCCGCTCCCCGATCGACGAGTCACCGCCGGCGCCGAGGCCGCGGGTGATCTTGTCGCCGATCCGGATCTTGTGCGGCGCGTCGGACTGCAGGAGCGCCTGCGCGTCCGTGTTGAGGGCGATGAACTCGACCCCCATCATCTCGGCCCGGATCATCCGGTTGACGGCGTTGCTGCCACCGCCGCCGACGCCGATCACGCGGATGAGCGCGAAGTTCTCCGAATCCGACCGCAATGCCATCGCTACTCCTCCGGGACGGCCGGCTCCGGACCGTCAATGGGGGCTGGACCGACGAGCTCCCGGGGGTACCGCTTCCTCGGCGCGATGGCTCCCCAACAGCGGGCCCGAGTCTACCAGCGGGGACCACCCGCCGGAAGCCCGAATCCTTACGGGAAGATGCCCCGGATCGCGTCCCGAACCCGCCCGAGGACCCCGCCCATCGGGGCCGATTCGAAGCGGGCCGGCTCGCCATCGTCGAGGAACGTCGCGCCCCACAGGAGCAGGCCGATCGAGGTCGAGTAGGCGGGCGTCAGGATCGAGTCGGTGAGGCCGCCGATGCCCGAGGGGCCGACGACCCGGACCGGCATCTCGAGGACCTCGCGGCCGAGCTCGGCGATGCCCGCGAGCTGGGCCCCGCCGCCGGTCAGGATCAGTCCCGCCGGGAGCATGCCCGAGCCGGCGCTTCGCATCTCGGCCCGGAGCAGCTCGAACGTCTCGCGCATGCGGGCCTCGATGATCTGGCACAGCTCGAGGCGGCCGACGGTCCGCCCGGCGTCCTCGCCGAGGACCGCCACCGGGATCTCCTCGTCCTCGCCGATCCCCCGCAGGTCGCACGTCCCATGCCGGATCTTGAGCTCCTCGGCGACCGGCAGCGAGGTCTTGATCCCGATCGCGATGTCGTTCGTCACGAAGTTCCCGCCGACCGGCAGGACCGTGGTGTGGAACGGCGAGCCCTCGTTGAACATCGCAAGGTCGATCGTGCCGGCGCCGACGTCCGCGACCGCGACCCCGAGCTCGCGCTCCGTCTCGCTCGCGACCGCCTCGGCCGAGGCCAGGGCATTCACCACGAGCTCATCGATCTTCACACCGGCCTGGGCGACGCACTTCATGAGGTTCTGGACCGCGGTCGCAGGGGCCGTGACGATGTGCGTCTCGACCTCGAGCCGCAGGGCGCTCATCCCGAGGGGATCCTTGACGCCCTCCTGGCCGTCGACCGTGAAGCCCCGCCGCTCGACGTGGAGGAGCTCCCGGTTCGACGGGATCGGGATGGTCCGGGCCTGCTCGACGGCCCGCCGGATGTCGTCCCGGGCGACCTCGCGGGTGTGCGAGGCGACCGACACCTGGCCGGTCGAGTTGACGCTCTCGATCTGGGCCCCGCCAACCCCGACGAAGGCCTTGTCGATCTTCCAGCCCGAGAGCCGCTCGGCCCGCTCGACAGCGTCCCGGATCGACCGGACGGTCTGGTCGATGTTGACGACCGCGCCCTTCTTGAGCCCGACCGATGGCACGGTCCCATGGCCGATCACCGTCAGCCGGCCGTCTCGCCCGACCTCTCCGATCAGGGCGCAGACCTTGCTCGTACCGACGTCGATCCCGACGAGGACCCCTTCCACCACGGCCGACCTCTAGATGTAGTGCCGCCGGATGAGGGCGACGTTGTTGAAGATCCGGAACCCGAAGTTGATGAGCGCGACGAGGTACAGGTCCAGGCTGAGCCGGTCGCCGATGAACGTCAGGAGCACGGCGACGATGGCGTTGGTCACGAAGCCCGAGATGAAGATGCGGTTGTCGTAGACCCCGTCGAGCTCGGCTCGGACCGCCCCGAGGACGGAGTCGAGCGCGGCGAGGATCGCGACGGCGGAGTAGCGGCTCAGCTCGAAGCTGACGTTGACGTTGAGCACGAGCCCGAGCAACACACCCACCAGCAGCCCTGCCAGGGGGAGAATCACCGAACCGAGCCCGTCCTCTCTGCGGTGCGTTCCGTCGAAGGCTACCCGACCGGCAGCGGCCGGAGCAACCCGATCGGGCGTGGCCGGGGTCATCTCGTCGGCCATCTCATCGGCCCTCGGATGGTGTGGGCAGGTAGGTCCCGTGCTCGCCGTCGGCGAGGACGATTCGGGCGAACGCGCTCTCGCGGCCGAGGATCAGGCTCCGCAGCAGGCGGACCTGGGCCGGCACGAGATCGGGCGGTCGGAGGACCGGCGTGTACGGCCCGAAGACCGCGGTCCAGGACCGCGGCGTCGTCGTCATGACCCAGCCGTCCGAGTCGGTGAGCCGGACCTCGAGGCTCGTCGCCGCGCTGCCGACGTCCGCGGGCACGATCGAGGCCAGCCGGGTGGCGGCGTCGATGTCGGTGGGGTCGATCGTGCTGCCGATGCCGATGATGGTCGATGAGGTCGCTCGCGTGTCGAGGACCACCGGAAGGAGCCTGCCGTCCGCGGTCTTCGCTCCGCCCTTCGGGGCAAAGGCGAACACGACCCCGGTCCCGTCCACGACGAACGTCGAGCCGCCGACGCGCCAGGCCATGACCGCTCTCCGCTCGGTCACGTCGACCCGGAGCTCGTCCGGCAGGGCGACCGAGACGGTCGCGCTCGAGACGGCCGGGAGCTGGAGCAGCCGCGCGGCGAGATTCGAGGTGGACAGGCCGAAGGCGTTGCCGCCGGTGCCGACGTCGAGGGCCTGGAGGACCGCGGCCTCGCTCGTCCAGGTGAGTGGCGACACGTCGATCCGATGGATCGCGAAGACCGAGGCCGTGGTCAGGCCGTACAGCCCGAGGATTCCGGCGAGCAGCCCGAGCAATGCGCCGGCTCGGGCCGGCGAGGGCGAGAGCCGCACCCGCCGGCCTCGACCGCCGGTTCGCCGCGAGCCGCGACCGCTCATCGCGGCAGGTCGGCCGGGATCAGGTGCCGCCCGACGCGGGCGGCATGCCGCTCGAGCGCGAGGTCCAGGACCGACCGGCACACGGCGGTGAAGTCCAGGCCCACCTCGGCCGGGAGGGTCGGAAACAGGCTGATCGGGGTGAAGCCCGGGATCGTGTTGATCTCGGAGATGTAGAGCTCGTCGTCCCGGGCCAGGAAGTCGACGCGGGCGAAGCCCTCGCAGCCGATCGCCCGGTACGCGTCGCGCGCGAGCTTCCGGACGAGCTCCCGGCGACCGGGCTCGAGCTCGGCATGGCTCGAGGTCTCGGACAGGCCCGGCGTGTACTTGGCGGCGTAGTCGTAGAACTCGTGGCCCGCGACGACCTCGCCCGGGCCATAGACGCCCAGCGGCGCCTCGTTGCCGATGATCGAGACCTCGAGGTCGCGGGCCGCCGGGATGTAGCGCTCCACGACGGCGAGGGTGTCGTAGCGGAACGCGAGGTCGAGGGCGTCCGCCCGCTCGTCCGGCGCATGAGCCAGCGTCATCCCGACCGACGAGCCGAGGCGCGCGGGCTTGACCATCAGCCGGGGCTCGGCGTTGGCCGCGGCGAACGCCTCGAGCTCGGCCAGGACCGCGTCCCGCCCGCGTGCCCAGCGCGCGGCGGTCACCTCTCGCCAGTCCACGACCGGCAGGCCGAGGCCGCGCCACAGCCGCTTCTGGAGGACCTTGTCCATCCCCAGGGCCGAAGCGAGCACACCCGAGCCGGTGTACGCCAGCCCGACGCCCTCCAGCATCGCCTGGACGGTGCCGTCCTCGCCGAACGGCCCGTGGAGGGCGATGAAGACGACGGGCTCGGGGCGGGCGGCGGCGAGGCGATCGAGCGCGGCGCCCGCGCGCAGGGGTCCCTCGCCGCCGACGGCCGTCGGGTCGTCGTAGGCGGATTGGGGTCGATCGCCGCGACGGTGCTCGGCTGGCAGCCACCACCACCGTCCGTCGAGATCGACGAGGACCTCCCGGACCTCGAGCCCGGCCACGCGGAGCGCGTCGGCGATCGCGGTGCCCGAGACGATCGAGACGTCGTGCTCGGCGGATGGGCCGCCCAGCAGGACGACCACCGGCGGACGGGAAGTCGGTGCGTCGGATCGCGTGTCCGTCATGCCTCCCCTCCTTCGTCGAGCCGTGCCTCGTCGGGCCATGGCCAGCCGGCCCAGTCACCCAGGAGCTCGACCTCCAGCCGGAGGTCGACGGCCTCGCGCTCGAGGATCGTGGCATGGATCCGGTCGATGAGCCGTCGGACGTCGGACGCGGTCGCGCCGCGCTCGGTGACGACGAAGTTGGCGTGCTTCTCCGACACCCGTGCACCGCCGATCCGGGTGCCCTTTAGGCCCGCTCGATCGATCAGCTCGCCCGCGGAGGAGCCCTCGGTCGGGTTGCGGAACGTGCTGCCAGCCGACGGCACGCCCAGGGGCTGGTGCTCCTGGCGCCATCGGCGGATCTCGTCGAGGCGGGCCTTGATCGTGGCGGCATCGGCCGGCTCGAGCCGGAACGTCGCGGCGAGGACGATCTCCCCGGGCGAGCCGGGCGCGCCGGGTGAGCCGGGTGCACCGGGCGCGCTCGCCGGCGACCCCGCGGCGCGGTCCCGGCCGTGCTTGAACCGGCTGTCGCGATATCCGAACGCCAGGTCCTCGGGACCGAGGCGCTGCTCGCTGCCGTCCGTCCCGAGGATCTCGACCGACTCGACGACGGACGCGACGTCGGAGCCGTGCGCGCCGGCATTGGCCCACACGGCGCCCCCGACCGAGCCAGGGATCGCCAACCCGAACTCCAGTCCGGACAGGCCCGCGCGCTGGGTCTCGGTGGCGGCCCTCGCCATCGGGACGCCGGCCTCCGCTCGGTACGTGGTCGCGTCGATGCGGGTTCCCTCGGCCCGGACGTGGACCACGAGGCCCCGGATCCCGCGATCGGAGATGACGACGTCGCTGCCCCGGCCGAGGAGCGTGAGCGGCAGCTCGCGCGACCGCGCGAATCGCGCCAGCGCCCGAAGCTCGAAGACGTTGTGCGCGGTCGCGAACAGGTCCGCCAGGCCACCGACCCGCATCGTCGTGAACCGGGCGAGCGGCGCGTCTCGCTCGGCCTTGACCCCGACGCGGCGCGCGATCTCGGCCCCGAGCACGGTCGGATCGCTGGCCGTCACGCTGCGCCGCCGCCCGCCGAGCGGCGGGCGATCTCGTCCATCGACGGCAGCGGCGCGCGGCGGGCGAGCGCCAGGAGGAGCTCGGCCGTGGCCGCGGCCGCGCCGGGCCGACCCAGCCCTCGGGACGCCGTTCGCATCGCGGCCATCGCCTCGGGATCATCGAGCAGGCCCACCCCTGCGAGGAGCG
>DASUHU010000255.1:0-2279 GCA_036273395.1 Candidatus Limnocylindrales bacterium | reverse complement strand
CTCCGCGACGACGTGCGGGTCCGTCTCGATCGGCTCGTACGCCGCGAGCCGGCGGTCCACTTCCGCGACCGCACGGCGGTAGGCATCGCGGGCGCCGGCCTTCGTCCAGTTCTCGCGGTTGTCCCGGTCCCACAGCCGGCCCGGCAGGTACAGCTCCGAGCGCCAGTTCGCGGTCGTGTGCTCGGCCATGATCAGATGCTGGTTGGCGAGGAGCTCGTCCACGAGCGACCGGGCGGGCAGGTCATCGACCGTCCGGACCTCGCGCACGAACCGGAGGGCCTGGCCGCAGAGCTCGTCGTCGAGGAGGAGCTTCGGCAGCGAGAACACGAGCAGGAAGTCGAGCATGCCCGGGCCGCTGACGCTGTTCACCCCGGCGAGCGCGGCGAGCAGAGCGCTCCCGAATGTCTCGGCGCCCGCCTGGGCGTCGACCTCCTTGGCGTCGGACAGGGCCATGTACGCCTGCGTCGGCAGGCCGAGGTGCTTCGCGACCTGGACGTAGGCGACGTCGAGCTGCTGGGCCTCGATGGCGGCCATCGGCGACGAGGCGATCTTCATGTGGAACGTCGCCGGCGCGCCGCCGAACAGGACGGGCGCCCCCGGCCGGATGACCTGGGCCAGCGTGATCCCGGCCAGGACGTCGACGACGTGGAAGACCGTCGCGCCGACGGTCGTGACCGGGGCGATGAGGCCCATGAGCGTCACCGGCACGATCTCGACCGGGATCCCCGCCTCGACGCAGTCGATGAGGTTCTGGCAGGAGTCCTCGCTGTACCGGAAGTTGCCGGTCGCGGTGATCGTGAAGATCGACATCGGCCGGGCGACAAGGTCGCCGCGGTCACGCCGGAACAGCTCCATGAGCTCGACCATCCGTCCGACGCCGTGCTCGGTGAAGGCGCCCGACACGATCGGCCGCTTCGTGTTGAGCAGGGCCAGGTGGAGCCGCCAGGCGTCGGAGACCTGGGCCTCGATGTCCTCGTTCGTCGAGAAGGCGGTCGCGAGGTAGGCGATGTGGTCGAGCCCATCGCCGAGCCGGATGTACTCGACGAAGTCCGCGGTCGTCGCGAGCCGGACCTCGCCGGTCCGGTGGTCCAGGACCTTCAGGCCGCTCGAGCCGGGCACGAAATGGACGCGATCGCCCCCGAGGTCCGCGTGGGCCCTGCCGTCGCGGTCGTGGAGCACGAACGACGACGGCGCGGACGCGATCGCCCAATCAACCACATCGGGCGGGAAGCGGACACGACCCTCGGGCGTCGTGGGCAGCCCGTAATCGAGCAGGCGGGCCCGGAGCGCCGGGCCGCGGATCTCCATGCCCACCTCGTCAAGGATCCGGTGGGCCTCCTCGAGGATCGCCCCGATCAGCTCGGGCTCGAGGACCTCGAGGTGTGGGCGCACGGGCCCGAGGTTAGTCGAGCGTCACCCGCTCGTGCCAGTGCGGGACGTGGGTCGTCAGCCCGAGCGACCGGACCTTCGGCTCGAGCGCGACCTGCGCGTCCGGGTCGCCGTGGACGAGGAACACGGTCTTCGGCTTGGTCGGCGCCGACGCGAAGCCGTGGAGCCAGTCCAGGAGCTGCGGCTCGTCGGCGTGCGACGAGAAGCCGCTGATCGAGCGGACCTGGCAGCGGACCTCCCGGACCTGGCCGTCGAGCTTGACGGTCTTCGCGCCGGCCTGGAGGTGGGCGCCGAGGGTGCCGGCGCCCTGATAGCCGACGAACAGGATCGTGGCGGCCGGGTCGTCGATGAGGTTCCGGAGGTGGCCCACGACCCGGCCGCCAGTGAGCATCCCGTTCGAGGCCACGATCATGTACGGCCGGGGCGCGCGCTCGATCGCCTGCGAGTCCCGGACATCGGTCGTCACGTGCTGGCCCGGGTAGTCGAGCGGCGTCTCGCCGCGATCGAAGATCGCCTTGGTCTCGTCGTCGTAGTCCTCGGGGTGGTGGCGGTAGATCTCGGTCGCCTTCGTGGCCATCGGCGAATCGAGGTAGAGCGGCAGCTGCGGAATGCGGCCCTCGTCGAGCAGCCGGTCGAGCTGCCACACGACCTCCTGCGTCCGCCCGACCGCGAACGACGGCACGAGGAGGACGCCGCCGGCCTGCTGCACGAGGTGGACGGTCTCGGCCAGGATCCGGACGGCCTCGTCCTGGGGGTCGTGCTCGCGGCCGCCATAGGTCGACTCGCACAGGACGTAGTCCGCGCTGGTCTCGACCGTGGGGTCACGCAGGATCGGGGCGTCACGCCGCCCGAGATCGCCACTGCAGACGATCGAGGTCGTCGGGCCCCCG
>DASUHU010000254.1:0-5761 GCA_036273395.1 Candidatus Limnocylindrales bacterium | reverse complement strand
CGCCTCGAGCCAGGCTAGCGGCGGTCGGCGACGACCTTCCCGGCCTGGACGACGGCGACGACGCGGCCCGGATCCGCCCAGAGGGCGGGCTCGGTGAGTGGGTCGCCGGTCACGACCGCGAGATCGGCGATCTTGCCGGGCTCGAGCGTCCCGAGGTCGTCCTCGAGATCGAGCAGCCGGGCCGCCTCGATCGTCGCGGCCCGGAGCGACGCGAGCGGCGTCATCCCGTGGTCGACCATGTGCCGCAGCTCCCGCGGGAGATGGTCGCCGCGCCCGCCGTCGGTGCCCATCGCGACCGTGATGCCGCGCTCGATGGCGTGCCGGAAGTTGCGCTCGAGGTCCTTCATCAGCTCGCGCTGCTTCTCGAGCGCCCAGGGCGGCGTGATCCCCTGCTCCACGAGCTCGGGCTCCATCATCCGGTACGAGATGTAGAGCGTCGGCACGAGCGGGACGCCTCGTTCGAGCATGAGGTCGATCGCCTCGTCGTCGATGCCATCGCCGTGCTCGATCGACCGGATCCCGGCGCGGACGGCGGACTTGATCCCGGGGGCGTTCTCGGCGTGGGCGAGGACGCCGTGGATGCCCGCGAGCCCGGCCTCCTCCACCATCACGCGGAGCTCCTCGATCGAGAACTGGACCGCGCCCGGGGAGTCCATCAGGGAGTAGACGCCGCCCGTGGAGAACGTCTTGATCCAGTCCGCCCCGGCCCGGATCTGGGCCCGGACGGCCTTCCGGACGTCGTCCGGCCCGTCCGCGATCGCCGGCGGGATCTCGGTCATCGGCCGATCGCCATCGAGGACGACGCCCGACGGGCTCATGCCATCACCGTGCCCGCCGGTGATCGAGATCGGATTCACGCTCACCTGGATCCGGGGACCCGGAAAGCCCGACGCGAAGAGCTTCTTGAGCGCGGCCGGCGCGCCACCGGCGTCGCGGACGGTGGTGATTCCGCTCTCGAGCCAGGCCCGTCCGGTCTGGAGCATCAGGCCAACGGACTCGGTGTAGGAGCGGCTGATCGCGACCTCGAGCCGTTCGTGGGCGGCCCCGATATGGACGTGGCAGTCCATGAGCCCGGGCACGACCGTCGCCCCGCCCACGTCGAGGACCGTCGCCTCGCTCGGAACGGTGCCCGAGCCCGTCCCCTTGCCGATCGCGGCGATCCGGCCGTCGTCGCCGATGACCAGGGTGTCGCCGTCGAGCGGCGTCTCCGAGCGCGCGTCGATGAGTCGAGCACCGACGATGGCAAGTGGCATGGGGCGGCGATCCTCCAGGGCTCGGCGGTGGGCTGGGCGGTGGTGGGGGTGGGTGGTCGGGGCGGGTGGTCGGCGGCGAACCGGGTGGGTGCTCGGCGGCTAGCGCGTCCGCGGGAAGCCGAGGTCGATCCGCGAGGTGCCCGGGTCGGGCCAGCGGGCGGTCACGACCTTGGACCGGGTATAGAACTGGACGCCCTCCGGGCCGTACATGTGGAGGTCGCCGAAGAGCGAGGCCTTCCAGCCGCCGAAGCTGTAGTACGCCACCGGCACCGGGATCGGGACGTTGACCCCGACCATCCCGACATTGACGTCGAACTGGAACTGACGCGCGACGCCGCCGTCCCGGGTGAAGATCGCCGTGCCGTTGCCGTACGGGTTGTCGTTGATGAGCGCGAGCGCGTCGGCGTACGTCGGGACGCGGACGATGCTCAGGACGGGCCCGAAGATCTCGTCGCGGTAGCAGTCCATCCCGGGCTTGACGTGGTCGAGCAGCGAGACGCCGAGGAAGAAGCCGGCCTCCCCGTACATCGGATGCTCGCGGCCGTCGGCCACGACGGTCGCGCCCTGCACGGCTGCCGAGTCGAGGTATGAGGCGACCTTGTCGCGGTGCTGCTTCGTGACGAGCGGACCCATCTCGGCGTCGGGGTCCGTGCCGGGCCCGATCCGGACCTTCGAGAGCCGGGCCTGGATCGCCTCGACAAGCGGATCGGCCACGGCGCCGACGGCCACGACCGTCGCGATCGCCATGCACCGCTCACCCGAGGAGCCGTAGCCCGCGGAGATCGCGGCATCGGCGGCCATGTCGACGTCGGCATCGGCGAGGACCAGCATGTGGTTCTTCGCACCGCCAAGGGCCTGGACCCGCTTGCCGTGCTTCGTCCCGGTCTCGTAGATGTAGCGCGCGATCGGGGTCGAGCCGACGAAGCTCAGCGCGGCGATGTCGGGATGCTCCAGGATCCGGTCGACCGTGACCTTGTCGCCCTGGACGACGTTGAACACGCCATCGGGGACCCCGGCCTCCTCGAGGAGCTCGGCGAGGTAGAGCGACGCCGAGGGGTCCTTCTCCGAAGGCTTGAGGATGAACGTGTTGCCCGAGGCGATGGCCGTCCCGAACATCCACATCGGGACCATCGCCGGGAAGTTGAAGGGCGTGATCCCGGCCACGACGCCGAGCGGCTGGCGGATCTGGTAGACGTCGATCCCGGTCGAGGCCTGCTCCGAGAACGAGCCCTTCAGCAGGTGCGAGATGCCGCACGCGAACTCGAGGTTCTCGAGGCCGCGGGCGACCTCCCCCAGGGCGTCGCTGGGGACCTTGCCGTGCTCCGCGGTCAGGTGGGCCGCGATCTCGTGGCGATGCTGCTCCACGAGGTTCCGGATCCGGAACATGACCTCGGTCCGCTTCGAGAGCGAGGTTGCGCGCCAGGACGGGAACGCGGCCTTCGCCGCGGCGACCGCCGCGTCGACCTCCCCGACCGAGGCGAAGTCGACCTCGCGGGCGAGCCGTCCTGTCGCGGGATCGAACACGGGACCGCGCCGGCCCGACGTCCCTGCCACGCGCCGGCCGCCGATCCAGTGCCCGACCGGGGCGCCGAGCGCCGGCTCGGGACGATCGGTAGGTGGGGCAGCGACCTGCGTCATGGCGGTCCTCCGGGCATGGGCTTCGCGGTCGCGCGGACCGCCGGTGATGTCGTCATCGCCACGATACGCCGGGCCGCTGCTCCGCGGCGCCGGTCAAGCGGGTTCTGGAGCCTCGATGTCCGGCTCGGAGGCGTCGATGTCCGGCTCGGACTCGCCCCAGCCGGGCGCGAGCGATGGCGCGCGCCGGCGCTCCAGGACGCCGAGGACCGCGAGCGCGAGGAGCAGGAGCGACAGGACCTGATCCACGCGGAACGGGCCGACGGCCACCGGGTCGCGCCACGTGAAGGCGACGACGAACCGAGCGGCAGCCCAGAGGCCCAGCGCGACGAACATCGCGCCGCCGTCGCGTTTCGCCACGACCCGCAGCCCCGACGCCGCGAGCAGCCCGCCGATCGCCAGCGCGAGAAGGAGCGCCTCGTACACCTGGGCCGGCTGCGACGGCACATCTGGCGCAAGCGAGCCCCACGGCCCAGGCCCGGCGTACGCGGTCGCCCACGGCAGGTCCGAGGCGAGGCCCTGACCCGACCCGCCGAGGACGCTCGCGAGCTTGCCGAGCGCGAGTCCGACCAGGAGGGGGAGCGCCGCCGCGTGGAGCCAGCGCCAGACCGGCGCCCCGATGAGGCGGGCGAGCAACGCGGCGGTGGCGATCCCGAGCGGCACGCCGAGCGTGAGCGACAGGCCGCCCTGGCTGAAGTCGGCGATGAGCGAGGGGTTCGCCCGATAGAACTCGAGGTGGTCCAGGACGTATCCGAGCCGCCCACCGAGAACCGCGCCGGGGACGGCGCCGACGGCGATGAACAGCAGGTCGTCGGGGCGGAGTCCGAGCGCCGCCAGGGACCGCCCGGTCGCCGCCAGCGACCGCCCGGTGGGCCGCAGGCCCGGCCCGGCGGCCGGCAGGGCCCGCCCGGTCGCCGGGGTGCGCCGCCCGATCCACGCCGCGAGCACGATGGCGACGAAGATCGCGATCCCGACGCCGATGGTCTCGAGGCTGATCGACGCGGTGTCGCCGAGCGGCACGACGGGGTCGAACGTGAGCGTGATCGCCGCGAGCTCCACGAGCGCGGAGTCTAGACCGCGGTCATCGGCGGTTCAGCCGGCCGGGCTGCCCTCGGACAAGCGAGCCATCGCCTCGACGAGCTCGCGGACCGCCGCTGCCGAGCGCTGGAACGCGGCCTGCTCGTCGGTCGTGAGCTGGATCTCGATGACCCGCTCCATGCCGCGCGCGCCGAGCACGACCGGGACGCCGACGAACAGGCCCTCGACGCCGTACTCGCCCTCGAGCCGCGTCGCGCACGGCAGCACCCGCTTCCGATCGAGGAGGATCGCCTCGACCATCTCGAACGCCGCCGCCGCGGGCGCGTAGTAGGCCGAGCCGGACTTGAGCAGCGACACGATCTCCGCGCCGCCGTTCGCGGTCCGCTCGACGAGGGCCTGGACCCGTTCGGGCGTCATGAGCTCGGTGATCGGGATGCCGGCAACGGTCGAGTAGCGCGGCAGCGGGACCATCGTGTCGCCGTGGCCGCCGAGCACGAATGCGTGGGTGTCCTCGACGGACACCCCGAGCTCCATCGCGATGAACGTCCGGAACCGGGCCGAGTCGAGGACGCCGGCCATGCCGATCACGCGCTCCCGCGGGAAGCCCGACGCCTCGAGCGCAACGTGGCACATCGCATCGAGCGGGTTCGTGACGATGACGAGGATGCAGTCGGGCGAATGCTGGACGGCGGCCTGGACGACCGACCGGACGATGCCGGCGTTCGTCGACAGAAGGTCGTCCCGGCTCATCCCCGGCTTCCGAGCGATCCCGCTCGTCACGACGACGACGTCCGAGCCCGAGGTGTCGGCGTAGTCGTTGGTCCCGATGACCCGGGCGTCATGCGGCAGCACCGGCGCCGACTCGGCCAGATCGAGGCCCTTGCCCTGGGGCAGGCCCTCGACGATGTCGATGAGCACGACGTCGGCGAGCCCGGCCTCGGCGATGCGCTGGGCGGTTGTCGCACCGACGTTGCCCGCGCCGACGACCGTGACCTTGTGTCGAGCCATCTGTCGCTCCCTCAGCCTTCGCCGGGCTCGGACTTCCTGACGCTGCCCGCGTCGGTCCCGTCGGCCACCGTCGGGCCGGCGTTCCGGATCGCCTCGTCCACGCCCTCGGCGTAGGCCTCGAAGTTGTCGTGGAACATCCGCGCGAGCCGGGCCGCGGCCGCGTCGTATGCGGCCGGGTCGGACCACGTGTTGCGGGGCGTCAGGACCTCGGTCGGGACGTCGGGGACGCTCGTCGGCACCTCGAACCCGAAGATCGGGTCGGTCACCGTCGGGACGTCGTCGAGCTTGCCGTTGAGGGCCGCCCGAACCATGTTCCGGGTCCAGGTGATGTTCATCCGCTCGCCCGTGCCGTACGGGCCGCCCGTCCAGCCGGTGTTCACCAGCCAGACCGGCACGCCGTACTTCTCGAGGCGCTCGACGAGCATCCGGGCGTACACACCGGGATGGCGCGGCAGGAACGGCGCGCCGAACCCGGCCGAGAAGGTGGCCGTGGGCTCCTTGACCCCGACCTCGGTCCCGGCCAGCTTGGCCGTGTAGCCGCTGATGAAGTGGTACGCCGCCTGCTCGCGGGTGAGCTTCGAGATCGGCGGCAGCACGCCGAACGCATCGGCCGTCAGGAGGATCACGTTCCTGGGCCCGACCGTGACGCCGGTCGGGTCGGCGTTGCCGATGTACTCGAGGGGATAGGCCGCTCGGGTGTTCTCGGTGATCCGCTCGCTGTCGAGGTCCAGCTCGCGGGTGACCTGGTCGATGTCGACGTTCTCGAGGATCGTCCCGAAGCGCTTCGTCGTGGCGAAGATGTCGGGCTCGTACATCGGCGAGAGGCG
>DASUHU010000253.1:0-6241 GCA_036273395.1 Candidatus Limnocylindrales bacterium | reverse complement strand
GAGGCGATCTGCGTGGGCCCCGCGGACGCAAAGCGGAGCTATCTCTCGGCGCCGGCCCTCATCTCGGCGGCGGTCATCACCGGCTGCGACGCGGTCCACCCGGGATATGGCTTCCTGTCCGAGGACGAGACCTTCGCCGAGGTGGTCCGGGCCCACGACCTGACGTTCATCGGGCCCTCGGCCGACGTCCTCGATCGGTTCGCCTCCAAGGAGGGGACGCGCCGGCTCCTGGGCGGGCACGGCCTGCCGACGATCCCGGGCTCGAACGGGATGGTCCGCGACGAGGCCCACGCCCTCGACGAGGCCGATCACATCGGCTACCCGGTCCTCATCAAGCCCTCGGCCGGCGGTGGCGGCAAGGGCATGCGGATGGTCCGGACGCCGCGGGAGCTCGAGAGTGCGATTCGCGTCTGCCGCTCGGAGGCCAAGGCCGCCTTCGGCGACGACTCGCTCTATCTCGAGAAGTGGCTCGACGACACCCGCCACGTCGAGGTCCAGGTCGCGATCGATCGCTACGGCCACGGGATCCACCTCGGCGAGCGCGACTGCTCGGTCCAGCGCCGCCACCAGAAGATCCTCGAGGAAGCTCCGACCCCGGCTCTCGGCGCCGCCGCTCGGGCCGACCTGGCGGAGCGCGCGGTTCGCGCCGCGGTCGCCGCGGGCTACGAGAACGTCGGCACGCTCGAGTTCCTCGTCGATCGCGACGGCAATGCCTACTTCATCGAGATCAACTGCCGGATCCAGGTCGAGCACCCGGTGACGGAGCTCCTCACGGGGATCGACATGGTCGCGCTCCAGATGCGGATCGCCGCGGGCGAGCCGCTCGGCCTGAGCCAGTCCGACATCGAGCTGTCGGGCCACGCGATCGAGTTCCGGATCAACGCCGAGGATCCGGCGAATGACTTCCGGCCCGGCGCCGGGCTCGTGAGCCGGTACCACGCGCCGGGCGGGCCCGGGGTCCGGATGGACTCGCACCTCTACGAGGGCTACGAGGTCCCGCCGTACTACGACTCGCTGCTCGGCAAGCTGGTCGTCTGGGCGCCGGACCGGGCCACCGCGATCGCCCGGGGCAAGGCGGCCCTGGACGAGCTCGTGATCGAGGGCCTGACGACGAACGTCGAGATCCACCGGGCGCTTCTCGAGAACGAGGCCTTCCTCGAGGGGCACATGACCACCAACCTCCTCGATCGGGTCGGCAGCGGCGCGTTCCTCGCCGCCGCGGCCCGCGCCTGAGGCCCGACCCCGACCGTGACCGCCGAGACGATCCACACCACCCGCGAGATCGAGGGCCTGATCCCGCATCGCTGGCCGTTCCTGCTCGTGGACCGGATCGTCGAGTACGACCCGGACGCGAAGCGAATCGTCGGCGTCAAGGGCGTGACCGCCACGGAGTGGTTCTTCCAGGGCCACTTCCCCGGCCTGCCCGTGATGCCGGGTGTCCTCCAGGTGGAAGCGCTCGCCCAGACGATGGCGGTCTACGTGGCGAAGCAGCCGGGATTCGGCGATCGGATCGGGCTGTTCGCCGGGATCGACGACGCCCGCTTCAAGCGGATCGTCGTCCCGGGCGACACGCTCCGCCTCGAGGTCACGATGGACAAGCTCGGGTCGCGCTTCGGGCGCGGTCGCGGCATCGCCAGCGTCGATGGCGAGGTGGCCTGCGAGGCGACGCTCAGCTTCATCATCCCGCCGGAGGGCGTCCTGCGATGACGTCCTCGCCGGACGCCGGGCGTCGCCCGTGACTCGGATCGCGGTCGTCTCCGACGTCCACGGCGTGCTGTCGGCGCTGGAGGCGGTCCGCAAGGCGCTCAAGCGCGAGAAGCCGGACGTGACCCTCGTGGCCGGCGACCTCGTCATGAACGGGCCCGATCCCGCCGGGACCGTGGACGCCCTGCGGGAGATGGAGTCGGAGGGGGCGATCGTCGTCCAGGGCAACACCGACGTCGCGGTCGCCGACGCGGATTATGCGGCGGCCTTCCCATGGCTCCTCGAGACCGGCATCTCGGACCCGATGCGGCTCGCGGCGGAGTGGGCCCACGACACGCTCTCCGATGAGCACCTCGCCTGGATCCGCCGGCTGCCCGCGGAGCGCCGCGTCCGGATCGGCGAGACGCTCGTCCTCGCGACCCACGCCTCGCCCGGCTCGCAGACCCAGGGCTTCGACCGGGACCTCGACCCCACGGCGATCCTCGAACGCCTCGCGCGAACCGATGCCCGCGTGATCGCCTGCGGCCACACCCACCTGCCCGATGTCCGCGAGTTCGGCTGGAAGGTCATCGTCAACGCCGGCAGCGCGGGCTGGGTCTTCGATGGCGAGCCGACGGCGTCGTTCGCCCTCATCACGATCGATGCCGACGACGTGACCGCCGAGATCAAGCGGGCCGAGTTCGACGTCCTGGCCGTCGCGAACGCGATCTCCTCCCGCGGCCTCCCGGGCGACGTCTACCGCGCGGCCACCGTCAGGACGGGCAAGCTCGTCCGATGACGGCGCCGAGGCGGATCGTTGTCACGGGCATGGGCGCGCTGACCTCGCTCGGGCCGGACGTGGCCTCGACCTGGGACGGCCTCGTCGCGGGCCGATCCGGGATCCGGACCATCGAGTCGTTCGATCCGGCGCGGGTCGACAGCCGGATCGCGGGTGAGATTCGCGACTTCGATCCGGGCGACGTGATCGATCGCAAGGACGCCCGTCGGATGGACCGCTACATCCAGTTCGGGCTCGTGGTGGCTCGCCAGGCGATGCGCCAGGCGGGGCTGCCGGAGCGGCTGGAGGGCTCGCTCGCGGAGCGCAGCGGGGTCTACCTCGGCAGCGGCCTCGGGGGCGTGCACACGCTCTTCGACAATGTCCTGACCATGGCCGACCGGGGTCCCGACCGGATCAGCCCGTTCTTCGTGCCGATGGGCATCAGCAACGTCGGCTCCGGCCAGATCGCGATCTCGTTCGGACCGCTCGGCCCGAACTTCGCGATCGTGTCGGCCTGTGCCACCGGCGCCCACGCCATCGGCGAGGCCTGGGAGACCATCCGGCGGGGCGATGCCGACCTCATGCTCGCGGGCGGGGTCGAGGCGGCGATCCACGAGGCGGTCGTCGGCGGCTTTGCCTCGATGAAGGCCCTCTCCACGCGAAACGATGCCCCGACCGAGGCCTCGCGCCCGTTCGACGCCGCGCGGGACGGCTTCGTCATCGGCGAGGGCGCCGGGATGCTCATCCTCGAGACGCTGGAGAGCGCCGAGGGCCGGGGCGCGGAGCCGCTGGCCGAGCTCGTCGGCTACGGGGCGACGGCCGATGCGGCCCACATCACGCTGCCGGCGCCCGGCGGCGTCGGCGCGGTGCGAGCGGCCCGGCGGGCCCTCGAGAAGGCCGAGGTCTCGACCGACGAGGTCGACCACGTGAACGCCCACGCGACCTCGACCCAGGAAGGCGACCGGGCGGAGCTGCTGGGCCTTCGGACGCTGCTCGGCGACCGGGCGCCGAAGGTCGCGGTCACGGCCAACAAGTCGATGCTCGGCCACACCCTCGGCGCGGCCGGGGCGATCGAGTCGGTCGCGACGATCCAGGCGATCCGCACGAGCGTCATCCCGCCGACGATCAACCTCCACGAGCTGGACGAGGCGGCGTCGGGCCTTGACCTCACCCCGAACGTCGCCGCGAGGCATGACGTGCGAGTGGCCCTGAACAACTCGTTCGGGTTCGGCGGCCAGAACGCGACGCTCGTGTTCCGGCGGTTCGAGGGCTGATGCGATGACGGATCCGCTCGACCCCACGACGGCCACCGCCGGCGAGCCCACGCCATCGGCCGATCCGGCCGAATCGCTGGACCCCGGCGCGACCGCGAGCGACCCGGCCGACGCGGCGCTGTTCGCCGTCATCGACCGGCTCTCGACGATCCTCGACCACAGCGACCTCGTGGAGCTCGAGGTCCAGGTCGGGACGACCGGGCTGACGCTCCGCAAGCCCGCGGCGCTGCCGCAGCCGGCGGGTCTCGGCCCGGCCGACGTGCCTGGCGGAAGCCCGACGGCCAATGGGCCGGCGTCCGCAGCCGCGGCTTCCGCTTCGCCGGGAGCCCCGGCGGCCGCGGACGAGGCATCGGCGCGGCCATCGGTCAAGGCGCCGCTCACGGGCATCTGGTACGGCTCGCCCGCGCCCGGCTCGGCGCCCTACGTCCAGGTCGGGGGAGAGGTGGCCGTCGGTCAGGTCGTCGGGCTGATCGAGGCGATGAAGCTGTTCAACGAGATCAAGAGCGACCTCGCCGGCCGGGTCGTCAAGGTCCACGCGGAGAACGGCAAGCTGATCAAGGCCAAGCAGCCGCTCATCGAGGTGACGCCGCTGTGAGCGATCGGTCGGACGTCCGCAACGGCACCAGCCATTCGAAGCCCATCCACGCCCACGTGACCGGCTGGGGCCGCTACGTCCCGAGCCAGATCCTCACGAACGCCGACCTCGAGAAGATGGTCGAGACCTCCGACGAGTGGATCACGAGCCGGACCGGGATCCGGGAGCGGCGCGTCGCGGCCGCCCACGAGACGACCGCCTCGATGGGCGCCGTCGCGGGCCTGCGGGCGATCCGGACCGCCGGGATCGATCCGGACGACATCGACCTCATCCTCCTCGGCACGCTCACGCCGGACTACTGGATGCCCTCGACCGCCGCGCTCGTGAAGGAGGCGATCGGCAACACCCGAGCCGCCGCGATGGACGTCGCCGCGGCCTGCTCCGGCTTCGTCTATGGCCTCGCGACGGCCCAGGCCTGGATCGAGAGCGGGCTCGCGAAGCACGTCCTCGTGATCGGCGCGGAGCTCCTGACCCGCTTCCTCGACTACTCCGACCGGAGCACCTGCATCCTGTTCGGCGACGGCGCGGGAGCGGTGGTCCTGTCGGCGAGCGACCAGCCCGGTGGCGCGCTCGGGGTCGAGCTGACGACCGAGCCCCAGGGGGCCTACATGATCTGGCTGCCCGCGGGCGGCTCCAAGAGCCCGCCCTCGGCCGAGACGATCGCCCGCGGCGAGCACTTCATCCGGATGGAGGGCCGTGAGACCTATCGCTTCGCCACGAAGACGATGGCGACCACCGCGCTCGAGTCGGTCCGGAAGTCGGGACTGACGCCGGACGACGTGAAGCTGTTCATCCCGCACCAGGCCAACATCCGAATCATCGAGGCCGTTGCGAAGGGCCTCGACCTGCCGATGGACCGGATGTACACGAACGTCGCGAAGTACGGCAACACCTCGGCCGCCTCGATCCCGATCGCGCTCGCCGAGGCCGTCAACGAGGGCCACCTCGAGGTCGGGGATCGGGTGACGATCGTGGCCTTCGGCGCGGGCTTCACCTCGGGCGGCGTGACGATCGAATGGACCGCCGACCCCGCTCGGGGCCTCGCCGGCGAAGCCGCGGTCGACCCGGATGACGTCCATGTCCGCCTGCCCGTGGACTGGGATTCGGTCGATCCGATCCCGCCCGCGCTCGCCGCGCTGATGGCGAAGCCCGGCCCGGTGAACCCGCCGCTCGACGACGTCGTCCCGGGCGAGCCGCCCCTGCCCGAACCTGCCCGCTGACCCAATGTCCGAGCCGTATCGGATCGAGCTCCGGACGCTGGACGGTGGGCCCACCGCGATCGCATCGTCCGAATCGTTCAGCGTCATTGCCGACCGGCCCGTCGCCGGCGGCGGCCGAGGGCTCGGGTTCAACGGCGGGCAATTGCTCTACGCCGCCATCGCGGCCTGCCTGTCGAACGACCTGTATCGCGAGGCGCCTCGGCTCGGCATCAAGCTCAGTCGCGTGGCGATGACGGTCGATGGCGACTTCCCCGGCCGAGGCGAGCCATCGAGCCCGATCTCGGTCGAGCTCGAGGTCGAGGGCGATGCCCCCGAGGCGCGCCTGGCGGAGCTCGTGGACCTCGTCGACGAGCTGGCCGAGATCCCCAACTCGATCCGCGCCGCGACGCCGATCACCATCACGACGCGCACGCTTCGCGGCAGCGACTCGAAGCCGGGCTGAGGGAGGAGAAGAGGGGACGTGATCGATCTCTCTGGCAAGAGCGCCGTCGTGACGGGTGGGTCACGCGGGATCGGGCGGGCGATCGTCCTGCGGCTCGCCGAGCAGGGCGCGGACGTCGCCTTCAGCTACCGGGGCAACGAGGCGGCCGCGAAGGACACGGTCGCGGCGGTCGAGGCGCTCGGCCGGAAGGGGCTCGCGGTCCAGGCGGATGTCTCGCAGCCCGAATCGGCCGATGCCCTCGTGAAGGCC
>DASUHU010000252.1:0-2211 GCA_036273395.1 Candidatus Limnocylindrales bacterium | reverse complement strand
CTGGGCAGCAACAACATCGACAGCTGCAACCGCACCTGACACGCCCCCTCTGTCGCCGGTCTGGCGACCGTCTTCGGCGCTGGTGGCGGAACCAGCTCATATCGTGAGGTCGAGGAAACCGATCTGATCATCCTCTGGGGCTCCAACGCCCGAGAGACGCATCCGATCTTCTTCCACCACCTCCTGCGCGGCGTCCACAACGGCGCCCGGCTGTACGCGGTCGACCCGCGCCGGACGAGCTCGGCCGAATGGGCCGATGTCTGGCTGGGCCTCGACGTCGGCAGCGACATCTCGCTCGCGAACGGCGTCGGGCGGGAGATCATCCACGCCGGGCTGGCGAACCGCGAGTTCATCGATCGAGCGACCGACCACTTCGAGGACTACGCCCGGACCGTCGAGCCGTACACGCTCGAGCGCGTCGAGCGCGACACGGGCGTTCCGGCCGACGCGATCCGGGACCTGGCCCACGCCTACGCCACGGCCGATCGGGCGATCCTGTGCTGGACCCTCGGCATCACCGAGCACCACAACGCCGTCGACAACGTCCTCTCCCTGATCGACCTCGCCCTCCTGACCGGACATGTCGGGAAGTACGGCTCGGGGATCAATCCGCTCCGCGGCCAGAACAACGTCCAGGGCGGTGGCGACATGGGGGCGCTGCCGGATCGGCTGCCGGGCTTCCAGTTCGTCGAGAACGATGCCCTCCGACAGCGCTGCGAGATGATCTGGGGCTGCAACATCCCCAAGGAGCGCGGCTGGCACCTGTCGAACATGTTCGACGCGATGGACCAGGGCCACCTCCGAGCCCTCTACGTCATCGGCGAGAACCCGGTCCAGTCCGAGGCGGACCAGGCCCTCACCCTCCGCCGCCTTCGGGGGCTCGACTTCATGGTCGTCCAGGACATCTTCATGACGGCCACCGCGGAGATCGCCGACGTCGTCCTGCCGGCCGCCGCCGCGTGGGCCGAGTCCGAGGGCACGGTCACGAACTCCGAGCGGCGGGTCCAGCGGGTCCGGAAGGCGCTCGAGCCGCCGGGCCAGGCCCGCGACGACCTGTGGATCATCTACGAGCTCGCCCGGCGGCTGGGCTTCGACTGGGGCGAGGCCTCGGCGGAGGCCGCATGGGACGAGCTGCGACGGGTGTCGCCGGCGCATCGCGGGATGACGTACAAGCGGCTCGATGAGCTCGGCGGGATCCAGTGGCCGTGCTACGACGAGAACCACCCGGGCGAGCTGTTCCTGCACTCCCGGTTGTGGGAGGACCCGGTCCCGGGGCTGAAGGCCCCATTCGTGCCGGTCGAGCACGATCCGCCGGTCGACGCCCTGACCGACGAATTCCCGATCAGGCTCACGACCGGCCGGCGGCTCGACTCGTACAACACCGGCGTCCAGAGCGGCGGCTTCCGGTCGCCGATGCGCCGAGGCGAGACGCTCGACATCTCGCCGGAGGACCTCGATGCCCTCGGGCTCCAGGAGGGCGAGCGCGTCCGGGTCGTCTCGCCGCGAGGCTCGGTCGAGGTGCCGGTTCGCGTCGACACGGGGCTGCGTCCCGGCCTGACCTTCATGACGCTCCACTTCCAGGATGACGTCGCGACGAACCTCCTCACGGTCGACGCCACCGATCCGAAGTCCGGCACGGCCGAATTCAAGGCGACCGCGATCCGCGTCGAGAAGCTCGGCGTACCTGTCCACGCCTGACCGGGGAGACGGAGAGGAGCTCGAGGATGCCAGAGGCCTCGCGAACGATCTCGATCAGCGTCCCGCCGGAGCGGGCATTCGCGTTCTTCACGGACCCGGGGAACGACCAGACGTGGCGCGGCGGGATCAAGGAGATCGCCGCCGCAGGACCGCCGCGGGTCGGGTCGCAGGTCCATCAGGTCGTCAGCGGCCCGGGCGGTCGGAGCATCGCGGCGGACATCGAGATCACGGCCTACGAGCCGCCCAGCCGGTATGCGTTCCACGGGATCGCCGGTCCCGTCCGGCCGGAGGGTGAGTACCGATTCGCACCGAATGCCTCGGGCGGGACGGACGTGACCTTCAGTCTCGCCGCGAAGCTCAACCCTCTCATGGGCCTGTTCATGGGCGGCCAGGTCCAGCGCACGATGAGCGCCGAGATGGCCAGCCTCGACAAGGCCAAGGCGGTCCTCGAAGCGGGCTGAGCGACGGCGGGCCGAGCGACCGCGGGCTGAGCGACGGCGGGCCGAGCGACCG
>DASUHU010000251.1:0-3983 GCA_036273395.1 Candidatus Limnocylindrales bacterium | reverse complement strand
GGCGTCCTCCAGTTCGGGGATCACCGCGTCTTCCTCGACCTCGGGCCGGACCGGAAGAGCATCACCGACCTCGTCCAGGCGCCGGCGGTCGATGCCGACCTCATGAAGTCCGTCCTCGTGAAGCACGACTCGGGCGTCGACCTCCTCCTGGCGCCGGCCTCGCCCGAGGAGGGCGACCTCATCCGGGAGGATCGGCTGACCGAGATCCTCGAGCTCCTCCGGTCGATGTACGACTTCGTGATCATCGACGTCGACAAGCGCCTCGGCGACCTCACCCTGTCGGTCCTCGACAACGCCGACGAGATCCACATCGTCATGACCGCCGACCTGTCGTGCCTCAAGAACGTCCGGCTCGCGCTCGAGGCGCTCGATCGCATCGGCTACGACCGCAAGAAGCTCCGCCTTGTCCTGAATCGCTCGAACGCCTTCACCGGGATCAGCCCGAGCGCCGCCGAGAGCGCGCTCAAGCGCCAGTTCGAGACGAAGATCATCAACGAGTACCGGACCGCGATCACGGCCCAGAACAGCGGCAAGCCGTTCTCGTACGCCCGACCCGACTCATCCCTCGCGAAGGAGATCTCGACCCTCGCCTCGATGGTCAACGCCGGCGCGCCGGCACCCGGCAAGGCCCTCCTCGCGACGGCGAGGCGCTAGCCGACCCTTCCGCCGCTCTCCCGCTCCCCACCACGTTCCCGATGGGCCCGAGGTGATCGCCCGATAAGCGACGGCCGGTAGGGTCCGGCCCGTGCTCGCTTCCCTGCTGTCCGCGACGCTCGTCGGCCTCGAGGGCCGCGTCATCCGGGTCGAGGTGGACGTCGCGCCGGGCCTGCCCGGGCTCACGATCGTCGGCCTCGGTGACGCCTCCGTCCGCGAGGCTCGCGAGCGGGTCCGCGGGGCGATCCGGAACGCGGGCTTCGTCCACCCGCCCCGCCGGATCACGGTCAACCTGGCGCCGGCCGACCTGCCGAAGACTGGCTCGGCAGCGGATCTCGCGATCGCGCTCGGAATCCTCATCGGCTCGGAGCAGCTGACGCCGCGCGCCGGCCGGCTCGCGCTCGTCGGGGAGCTGTCCCTCGGGGGTGAGGTCCGCCGCGTGCCGGGGCTCCTGCCGATGGTCGCGGCCCTCGCCCGGCGCGGCGTCGCCCGGGCCATCGTCCCCGCCGAGGCCGCCGCCGAGGCAGCCCTCGTGGAGGGCATCGAGCTCCTGCCGGTGGCCGGACTGGGCGACGTGGTGGACGTGCTCCGGCGTCGGCGGACGACGCCCGCCGCGGCTCGGGCCCGGGTCGATCTCGCGGTCCCCTCGGACGGCTCGAAGCCCGATGACGTCGTGGCTGCGGCCGATCCCGAGGTTCCCGACCTGTCGGAGGTTCGCGGCCAGGCCGAGGCGCGGCGAGCGCTCGAGGTTGCCCTCGCCGGTGGTCACGGCCTGCTGCTCGTCGGACCGCCGGGCACCGGCAAGACGTTGCTCGCCCGGACGATTCCCGGGCTGCTGCCGAGCCTCGACGACGAGGCGGCGCTCGCGGCCACGATCATCGCGTCGGCTTCCGGCGACGGGCCGATCACGGCCCTCATCCGCCGCCCGCCCTTCCGGGCGCCGCACCACACCGCTTCCTACGCGGCCATCGTCGGAGGCGGTCCGCACCTGACCCCAGGTGAGGTGACCCGGGCTCATGGCGGGACGCTCTTCCTCGACGAGCTTGCGGAGTTCCCGAGGGACGTCCTCGAGGCGCTTCGGCAGCCGCTCGAGGACGGGCAGGTCACGATCGTTCGGGCCGGCCGGGCGGCGACGATGCCGGCCCGGTTCCAGCTGGTCGCCGCGATGAACCCGTGTCCCTGCGGCTTCGCCGGGTTCGACACGCGCTGCCACTGCGGGCCGCTGCTCATCGATCGCTATCAGCGGCGGATCTCGGGTCCGCTCCGGGACCGGATCGACCTGTGGGTCGCGACGCCGCGCGTCCCGGCCGCGCTGCTCGTCCAGGGCCCGGAGCCGGAATCCTCGGCGATGGTCGCGACCCGGATCGCGGCGGCCCGGGCCCGCCAGCGTGAGCGTCCGGCACGGCTCCTCAATGCGCGACTCGGCGGGCGATCACTCCGGCGGATCGCCGGCCTCCGACCGGACGCGGCCAACCGGCTCGTGCGCCTCGCTGATGCCGAGGCGCTCTCGGGTCGAGGCACGGAGCGGCTCCTGCGGGTAGCCCGGACCATCGCCGACCTCGAGGGCGCCGAGGCGGTCGCGATCAGCCACCTGGAGGAGGCGGCCCGGTGGCGCCTGCCCGGTGGCCGCGAGCTCACCGCGCTCGCGAGCTGAGGCCGTGACCAGCACGGAGGAGGTCGGATGATCGGGGTCGGGACGGGCGGTCCGGCTCGGGCGAGCCAGGCGGACCGGGAGGCTCTCGCCGTGCTCGTGTCCGTGGATCGCCTGGGACCGATGACCCTGGCGCGCCTGCTCGGGGTGTGCCCGTCGCCCGCGGAGCTCCTCGAACGGGCCGGCCAGCGACACGGGCAGGCCGCCGTCGATGCGCTCGTCGCGGCCGCGGATCCAGTCGATCGATGGATCGCCGACGGTGTCGCCGCCGGCCTCGTGAAGGCCGCGCGGGACCGGGCCGCGATCCTCGAGCGGATCGCCGCGATGGGCCTGCAGATCGTCGTCGAGGCCGATCCCGACTATCCGGGACGGCTCCGGGCGATCGAGCTGCCGCCGCCGGTCCTGTTCGTGCAAGGCGAACGGTCGGCCCTCGAGGGCGCGCACGCGGTGGCGGTGGTCGGAACCCGCCGCCCGACCGAGGCCGGCCGCCGCACGGCCTCGCGGATCGGCGCGGCACTGGCGCGGGCCGGCGCCGTCGTCGTGTCCGGCCTCGCCCTCGGGATCGACGGCGAGGCCCACGCAGCCGTGGTCGGAGCCGGCGGGCAGACGGTGGCCTTCATCGGCGGCGGCCACGCCCGACTGTTTCCCCTGGCCCACGACCGACTTGCCGAGGCGATCGTGGCGAGCGGCGGCGCGATCGTGTCCGAGCACGCGCCCGACACCGAGCCGACGAAGGGCACGTTCCCGCGGCGCAACCGCCTGATCAGCGGCTCCGCCGATGCCGTCGTGGTCGTCGAGGCCGGCGCCCGCAGCGGCGCGCTCCTCACCGCGTCATGGGCCCTCGAGCAGGGTCGCGAGTGCTTCCTGGTGCCCGGCTCGATCGACGCGCCGATGTCGGCGGGTTGCCTCGGCTTCCTGCGGGACTGGCCGGAGGCGGCCCGGATCGTGGCTGGCATTCCCCAGCTGCTCGACGACCTCGGCCTCTCGGCCGAGGCGGCGCTTCCGGCCCCGGTCGACGCGGTGCCGCGGGCGATCGGCCGGCCGAGCTCGAGCGTCAGCCCCGTCTCGGTGGCCGCGGCGCTCGCAGCTGTCGGCGCCGCGGATGAGCCGGTCGCACGCGCCATGGCCCGCGGCGCGGCGACCGTCGACGAGCTCGTCGCGATCACCGGGCGAACCGTGCCCGCGGTCCTCGCATCCCTCACGCGCCTCGAGACGGCGGGCCTCGTCGGTGCGGCCCACGGCCGGTATCGCCCGATCGGCTCGTTCGGGGCGGCTGTCGGGGCAGAGCAGGCCAACGCGCGCGGGCACGCTCGCGTTCGGGCCCGGGCGGCTCCGCCGCCCGCTGCCTGATCGGCGAAAGACCCGTGCTAACCTCGCCCGGCCGTGACCCGAGCCGTCGTCCATCTCCTCAACGACCAGCCCGTCGTCGCCGATCTCCTGTCCGATCCGCAGGCCGGCGACCAGACGCTGCTGTGCACGAACGTCCGCACGCTCGACGGCAAGCGCCCGGTCTGGCTGGATCGTGTCGACTCGACGTTCGTGTTTCCGTACGGCGGCATCCGGTTCGTCGAGATCCCGACGGGCGCGGCGTCGCGGGGCGAGTCGGCCTCGGAGCCGGCTGTCTCGGAGCCCGAGGACCTCGAGATCGACGAGGACTTCCTGCGTCGGGTTCGCGACG
>DASUHU010000250.1:0-6385 GCA_036273395.1 Candidatus Limnocylindrales bacterium | reverse complement strand
TCGAACTGGCCGCTCGCCCGGACCGTGGACCGCTATGTCCTGAGCCAGGGCTGGGATCGCTGGCTCGGGCCGATCGTCGTGTCGCAGCGCGTCGGCGTCATCAAGCCGCACCCGGCGATCTTCGCGGCGGCCGCCTCGGCGCTCGCTCTTCCCCCGGGGCAGCTGCTCCACGTGGGCGACGACTGGGCCGCAGACGTCGTTGGCGGTCGGTCCGCCGGGTGGCACGTGGCCTACCTCCGCGGCCACCAGGGCGACACGCCGCTGCCGACCTCGGAGCGGGGTCACGCCGGTGCGGAGCCGGACCTCGAGCTCGATGACCTCGGCGAGCTCCTGGCGGCGCTCGAGCAGCCGCTCGCGGCCGCGACCGGACCCTAGACTTCCGCCCGATGGAGCGGCGGGATCGGCGGGTGAACCTCGCCCTGTTCGGCGCCGCCCTGGTGGCGTGGCTCGTTGTCGGCGCAATCGTCCTGACGCTCGACCCGAACAGCGATCCCGGCGTCGCGTACCTTGGCGCGGCGGCGATTGGCGTGGCCTTCGGGCTGACCACCGCGCCGCTCTTCTGGCTCATCGGTTTTGCCCGCCAGCGCCGGATCGCGTATCGCGGCGACTGGACGCGGGCGCTCCGGCGTGCGGGCTGGGTCGGCGGCCTCGCGGCCGTGCTCGTGCTGCTCCGCCTCGAAGGCCTCTTCCAGGCGCCGATCGCGCTGTTCCTCGTGGCCCTGGCGATCGTGGCGGAGGTCACGATCTCGACCCGGGCCTAGCGCGCTCGGCCTGCGGAGGCGCGATGTAGGATGCCGGCGGCGCCCCGCTGGACGGTTGGATCCGAACCGGCGGCGTCGAGCGCGATCGGCAGCACCCGGGCGGCGGGTGCGGCCCCGGAGGATCCGCGTGAGCGAGCGCCATGACGCCCTGCCCGGGCTTGCCTCCCGCAACGGCTGGGACCGCGAGTGGGAGGTCTTCGACGACTTCGACCTGCCGACGTACGTCGGCCCGGCGACCTTCGCCAACCTCCCATGGATCACGGATCCGGCCGAGCTGGCCGAGCGGGAGTTCGATGTCGCGATCGTCGGCGCCCCGTACGACGACATGGTCACGCATCGTTCGGGCGCGCGGTTCGGGCCGCGCGCGATCCGGGAGGCCCAGTACAGCAGCGGCTCCCTGAACTCGCTCCAGCTCGACGTCCGGCCGTTCGAGGTCCTGACCGTCGTGGACGCCGGCGACGCGAACGTCGTCCCGGCGATGCCCGAGCGCGGCCACGCGATGATCTTCCGCAAGGTCCACGAGGTCGCGCGGACCGGCACAATCCCGATCGTCCTGGGCGGCGACCACTCGATCACCTGGCCGAGCGCGACGGCGGTGTCTGAGGTCCGCCGGCCCGGCAGCATCGGCATCGTCCACTTCGACGCGCACGCCGACACGGCGCCGGATTCGTGGGGCCAGCTCGCTGGCCACGGCTCGCCGATGCGCCGGCTCATCGAGTCGGGTGCCGTGGCCGGGAAGAACTTCGTGCAGGTCGGGCTGCGCGGCTATTGGCCGTCCGTGCCGGTGGTCGAGTGGATGGCCGAGCAGGGCCTCCGCTGGCATCTCATGCGCGAGATCGAGGAGCGCGGCGCGGAGGCCGTCATCGACGACGCGATCGCCGAGGCGCTCGACGGGCCTGACGCGATCTACCTCTCGGTGGACATCGACGTCGTCGATCCGGGTCTGGCCCCGGGAACAGGCACGCCCGAGCCGGGCGGCCTGCTGTCGCGCGAGCTCCTGCGGGCCGTCCGCCGGATCGTCCGGCAGGTGCCGTTCGCGGGCATGGACGTCGTCGAGGTCTCGCCGCCATATGACTGGGCCGAGTCGACGGCGCAGCTCGCGAACCGGGTCTGCCTCGAGGCCATCTCGGCGCTCGCGGCCAAGCGCCTGGACGGCGAGGCGATCCGGCATACGGCACGGGCTGCCGCCGCTCCACTGCCAGCCGACGCTCCTCGGGCTGCCGCCGCGCGGTGACCGACCTCGGAGGTCGGATTTCCGGGGAGGATGCCGCCGCGGCCCTCGCCCGGCTGTACGACCTCGACCTCGCGGAGGACCCGGGCGACGTCGACCTGTACCTTGCGCTGGCCCGCCGCGCCGCGGGAGCCGTGGTCGAGCTTGCCACCGGCAGCGGCCGGATCTCGGTTCCGCTGGCCGCGGCCGGCCATGCGGTGGTGGGCATCGACCTCGACCCGGCGATGCTCGAGCGCGCCCGGACGCGCGCGGAGGCGCTCGATTCGGAGGCCGCGGGCCGCCTCGAGCTCGTCGTGGGGGATGTCCTCGAGCCACGAGCCGAGCTGGCGGGACGATTCGGCCTGTCGATCCTGGCGCTGAACAGCATCCTGCTGTTTGACACCCCGGAGCGCCAGGCCCGCGTGGTCGACGTGCTCGCCGGGCTCCTGGCGCCCGGCGGCATCGCCGTGATCGATGCCTGGCAGCCCCGACCCCGGGATCTGGTCGGGTTCGATGGCCGAATCTCGCTGGAGTGGCTCCGGGAAGATCCCGAAAGCGGCGACCAGGTCGTGAAGACCGCCGCCGCGTGGTACGAGCCCGAGACCCGGACCGTGACCCTGACGACGATCTTCGACGCGAGCCAGCCCGGTGGCGCGACCCGGCGATGGACCCGCACCGACCGACTGCGGCTGCCGGCACCGGACGAGGTGCTGGCCTGGGTCGAGGCGGCCGGCCTGGAGGTCGAGGAGCTCGGCGGCGACTACGACATGCGCCCCTTCGGGCGGGGGAGCGAGCGCCTGATCGTCGTCGCCCGGCGGCCCTGATCGCTCTCGCCCCGGCGGCACTGATCGCCCTCGCCCCGGCGGCACTGATCGCCCTCGTCCGGCGGCCCTCATCGCCTTCGCCCGGCGCACGCATCGACTGCCTCGGCCGGGCCGGCCCGGCACTTGGGTCCGGGGTCCCCGGGAGTACGAGCGAGGGGTCCGGAGCGGGAAGGGGCGCATGCTACCGTTCGCGGCCTGATGCCCAGCGATCAGGTTCGGCTCCTGCTGGTCGAGGACGTGCCCCAGGTGGCGCAGTACATCCGCGGCCTGCTCAACGCCCAGAGCCAGGTCCGGCTCGTGGACGTCGTGAGCGACGGCAGCCGGGCCCTCGGACAGCTCGCGGACCAGCGGCCGGACGTCATCGTCGTCGACGCCCTGCTCCAGGGTCGGGTCCGCGGCATGAACCTCGTCCGCGACCTCCACATGAGCGGCCTCAACATCCCCGTGATCGTCCTGACCGTTCCCCAGCAGCCGGTGACGGTCAACCCGGCAGCGGGCATCCACGACGTGATCTCGATGCCGTTCAACGGCTACGACCTGCTCACCAAGGTCGTCGCGATCCACAAGGCCCGATCCTCGTCCGCGGCCTCGACATCGAGCCGGATGGTCACGGTCTTCGCGCCGAAGGGCGGGGTCGGGAAGTCGACCCTCGCCTACAACCTCGCGGTCGCCGCCGCGAGCCTCGGCTCACGGGTCGTCCTCGTCGACGGCTCGATCCAGTACGGCGACCTGCGGGGCCTCCTCGCGGTCCCCGATGGGGCCCCGTCGATGCTCGACCTCCCGACGGATCGGGTGGCCGAGGCCGACCTCGAGGACGTCCTGTGGCGTGATGCCGCCGGGATCGACGTGCTGCTCGCGCCGCCTCGCGTGGAGCTCGCGGAGATGGTCCTCGCGCGCGACCTCGAGAAGACGATCTCGCTGCTGCGGCGGCTCTACGACCTCATCCTCGTCGATACGGGTGTCGCGCTCGACGAGGTCACGCTGTCGCTCCTGGATCAGGCCGACACCATCCTGCAGATCGTGACCTTCGACGGGACGACGCTGCGGAACACCGTCGCGATGGCCGACACGTTCGCCAAGATCGGCTACCCGCCATCGAAGGTCCGGTTCCTCGTGAATCGGGCCGACGCCGCGGCCGGCGCCGATCCGGGCGAGCTGGAGCGTCGGCTGGACCGCGAGCCGGACTTCCGGGTCCGCTCCGACGGTCCCGTCGTCGTCGCGGCGGGCAACCGTGGCGAGGCCTTCGTCACCGTCAACCCCGATGCGCTCGTGAGCCGCGACGTCTTCGAGGTCGCGCGGCGGCTGGCGCCGCCGGTCGCGCCGGGGGCCGCCCATCGCGAGCCGGCTCGGGCCGCGGTCGCCGCGGCCGCGGCGGGCTAGGCCGCCCGGGCGAGGAGCACCGAAGCGGGCGTGGCCGATCCCCGGCCGATCGGCGTGTTCGATTCCGGCGTCGGGGGCCTGACCGTGCTCCGGGAGATCCTGCGCCGGACCCCGGCCGAGTCGACGATCTACCTCGGCGACAACGCCCGGGCGCCGTACGGCACTCGGTCCGACGAGGAGGTCCTCGAGTTCTCGACCCAGGCCATCGACGCGCTCGTCGCGCGCGACGTCAAGGCCGTCGTCGTGGCCTGCAACACCTCGACGGCGGTCGCGTTGGGCCACCTCCGGCGCCGCTATGAGCTGCCGGTCCTCGGCGTCATCCGGCCCGGTGCGGTGACGGCGGCGCTGACGACCCGGAATCGGCGCGTCGGTGTCATCGCGACGCCAGCCACGATCCGCTCGCACGCGTACTTTGGGGCGATCAAGGACGAGAACCCCGCCGTCGAGGTCTACGAGCACGCCACGCCGACCTTCGTGCCAATGGTCGAGGCCGGCGCGACGTCGGGCGAGGCCGTGCTGGCCGCGGTTCGCGACGGCCTCGCGCCGCTGCTCGGCGAGCGCTCGCCCTCGGGCGAGTTCGTGTTCCCGATGCCACCCTCGGCCCGGATCGACACGCTCCTCCTCGGCTGCACCCACTACCCGCTCATCCGGAACGCCATCGCCGAGGTCGCGGGGGAGCGAATCGCGATCGTCGATTCCGCGACGGCCACGGCCTCCGCGCTCTCCGAATTGCTGCTCATCAACGGCCTCGAGGCGCCGGGCAGCAGCCGGGGCACGGCGGCGGACGCGGGACGGGAGGGCCACGAGGCGCCACCGGCGGCGGACGTCGCCCCCGTCCACCAGCAGCTGACGACCGGCGACGTGGACCGATTCCGTGCGATCGCCGATCGCATGTTCGGCGAGGCATTTCCGGACGTGGCCGGTGTCGAGCTGGCGGCGAGCGAGGGGCCGAGCGGCGACCGAACCGGGCGCGAGGCGGAGCCGGCACCGCGGTGACGAACGGGCGCGGCTGGCGCAGCGACCGGCGCTGGCAGGCCGGCTTCCTCATCGGCTCGGTCCTGGGTGTCGCCGCGACGGTCGCCGGCCGGCACGCCGAGCGTGTCGCCCGAACCGGACTCGTCGACTGGGGCGCGGTCGAGCGGATCGCGACCGCCCGGGCGAGCCACGCGCCGGGCGCCCTCACGCCGCTCGAGCTCCGCGCCGCCGACAGCGCCTACCGAGAGGCGATGGCCGCGGTCGTGCCGCGTCTCGAGGCCGCGCTCGGCGCGCCCCTCCCGGGCGTCGTGGAACGCGCCGGCGTGGTGGATCGCGCGGGCTGGATCCGGGCGAACGTCGGGACGTTCCGCTCGCTGATCGCGAGCATGGAGGGCGAGCTCCTCGACCAGGTCGTGCCCGTCGGCGGTGGCCTCGCCCGCGCGGCGATGGCCCTCGCGAACCGCTGGGTCACGAGCCAGCAGCTGGGGTTCCTGCTGGGGTTCATGGGCACTCGCGTCCTGGGCCAGTACGACCTCGCGATCCTGTCGGCCGAGGCGCAGCCCGGGCGGCTGCTCTTCGTCGAGGAGAACGTCCGAGCCACGGCCCACGCCCTGGGCATTCCGGTCGGACCCTTCCGGACCTGGATCGCGCTGCACGAGACCACCCACGCGTTCGAGTTCGAGGGCAATCCCTGGCTCCGGCCGTATCTCGCCGAGCGCCTCGAGCGGCAGCTCCGGCTGTTCAGCGGCCACGCGTCGGATCTCGGGCGCGACGCGATCCGCGCGATCGGGCGGTCCCTTCGGGGCGAGGCGGGGGGCGAGCACTGGCTCGAGCGCCTGATGACCGACGAGCAGCGGACCCTGTTCCGCGAGACCCAGGCCGTGATGAGCCTCCTCGAGGGCTTCGGCGACTACGTCATGGACGAGGTGGGCCGCGGGCTGGTCCCCGACGTCGAGCGAATCTCCGCCCGGTTCCACGAGCGTCGCCAGCAGCGATCCGGCTTCGAGCGCGCCGTCCTGCGGCTCACCGGGATGGACCTGAAGATGGAGCAGTACGCCCGGGGCGAGCGGTTCGTGGAGGCGGTCGCCGCGGCCCGCGGCCGAGCCGCCCTGACCCGGATCTGGGCCGGACCCGAGACGCTGCCGACGCCCGACGAGATCGGCGAGCCGGCGCGATGGATCGCCCGCGTGCTGGACGCTCCGGCCGCCGCCTGAAGCGCAGGGCCTTCGCCCGAG
>DASUHU010000249.1:0-2706 GCA_036273395.1 Candidatus Limnocylindrales bacterium | reverse complement strand
CGGGCCTGGTTCCTCGGGCTCGACGGCGCGGTCATCGACCGCACGCTGGACGACGCCCACCATCGGGCGCCGTACCTGGCCTTCATGCGTGAGGTCCTCCACGGCCTCCGCCCGGCCCTGGCCGACGACGCGGTCGTCGTGCTCGTGATCGGCGACGTGGCGACGGACCGAGGCCGCGCGATCGACGGCATCGGGCTCGCCGAACGGGTCTGGGAGGAAGCCGCAGCGCCGGAGGGGTACCGGGTCGCGGGCGTGACCGTGGACGAGGTCCATGCCCACCGGAAGATGACCCAGCTGTGGGGGGACGAGGCCGGCCGCGCGACGCAGCGCGATCGGATTCTCGTCCTCGGCGCGACCGAGGCGGGGCGCCGCCGCGCGCTCGCCGGCGCGACGCTGCCGGTCGACTGGACGTGGCCCCCGCGACTCCGGGCGTTCTGATCAGCCCGCGCATCTGCGATTGGCCCGCGGCCCCCGGGCTCGCCCGGTAGCATTCGGGCCGTGAAGCAGATGTACCACCCGTCCGACCTCGCGGCGATGGACCCGCTGGTCCTCATGAAGAACCTGGACCACGTTCGGATGACGAGCCGCCGGCTGAGCTACATCCTCCAGCAGCAGGTCCACCTCTACACGCCCGAGGCGAACGAGCTCCGCGATCGGATCGACCAGTACGTCGAGGCCGAGCGCCAGATCGAGGGCGAGATGTCGAGGCGCCGCATCCGGGCCTAGCCCGGCGACGGCTACGCCGCGGCGATCGCCCGCCGTCGCGAGACCGTGGCGGTCGCCCGTGCCGCGGCGCGATCCTCGGCCGTCAGCTCCCCGACGATCGTGGCAAGCCGGGCCATCTCCGAGAGCCCGAGCCCGAGGCCGTGCTCGGCGAGCTCATCCGGCCCCCACCCGCGGAACAGCCCCCGTCCCGCCACCGCGCACATCTCGTCATAGAGCTCGGGCCAGCCGACCTGGCGCCGGGTGTAGCAGTACCGGACGAACTCCACGGCCTCGGCCGAGAGCGCCCGCGCGGGCGCGGGGCGCGCGATCATCGATCCTTCCTCCAGTTGCCGGCGGGCGCGGCGGGTCATTCCGGAGCGCACGGCGAAGCCTGGCCGTGGCCCCGGTCGGGGCGGTTCGGGTGCCCGGAAGGACCCTCCCGGAGGGGTCTTGACCGGTACCGAGCATGGTACGTCGGGGCCCCGATTCGCCGGAAGAGGGGTTCTCCACGTTTTCGTCCACGAACTTATCCACAGGCCCTCAGGCCCGGCGCGCAACGCCCAGTCCGGCCGCGTCGGTCAGACGCCAGCGATGGTCGGCGTCCAGCTCGAGGCCCTCGAACGGGTCGTCGGCGAGCAGGAGGCAGCCGTCGAGGTCGACCCACTCCGCGAGCGAGGCGGCCGCCGCGGACGCCGCGATCCCGATCGACGTCTCCTCCATGCAGCCCAGGAACGTCCGGAACCCGAGCTCGCGAGCCCGGGCGAGCATCCGCGCCGCGGCCCCCACGCCGCCACACTTCGCGAGCTTGACGTTCACGCCGGCGACGAGCCCGGCGACGGCGTCGAGATCCTCGATCGTGACGCACGACTCGTCGGCGACGATCGGCAGCGGGGAGGCCGCCTGGAGGTCCGCGAGCCAATCGAGGCGCGTCGCCGGGAACGGCTGCTCGATGAGCTCGACCCCGAGATCGATGAGCTCGGGCACGAGCGCCTCCGCGGTCGCGGGCGTCCAACCGGTGTTGGCGTCGACGCGAATGGGGCCGCCGAAGACGTCGCGGACGGCGCGCAGCGTCGCGAGATCCTCGGGGCCACCGCACTTGATCTTCAGCGCCGGAAACGCCGACGCGCGCCGAGCCCGCTCGGCCACGACCGTCGGCTCGTCCAGCCCGAGGGTGAAGTCGGTCGGCGGGATGTCGGCGGACAGCCCGAGGAGCTCGTGGACCGGGCGACCGGTGACCTTCCCGACGAGGTCGTGCAGGGCGATGTCGAGCGCGCACTTCGCCGCACCGTTCCAGCGGATCGCCTCGGCCATCCGCTCCCCCGCCCCGACGAGGCCCGCCGGCGTGGGCTCGAACGACCCGACCGCCGAGAGGAGCAGCGGCCACACCGCCTCCATCGTCGCGGGGGTCTCGCCGTAGAAGCGGTCCGGATAGCCCTCGCCCAACCCGACGACACCCGGAAACCGCGAGTCGACGAGCTCCACGACAACCGTCGTGATCCGCTTCCCGGCGCCGGGCTCGCTCCGAGCGATGACGAACGGGTCGCGGAGCGCGAGCTCGAGGACCTCGCGCCGGAGCGAGAGCGTCAAGCCGGTACGGGCTCCAGTGCCGCGTGGATCGCGGCCCATAGCTCGTCGGCCCCGAAGCGCACCGGATCCGCGGCCGGCAGGCCCGTCTCCCGGGCGGTCTCCGCGATCACCCGCCGGGCCTCGGCCTCGTCGTCGATCAGCGACGTGTTCAGCGCGATCGCCACGACCCGCGACGGCGCGATGAGCCTCGCCACCGCCTCATGCAGCTTGATGAAGTCGGGCAGCTTCGCGATCGGGAAATGGGCCTCGGGCAGGTGATCGAAGTCGTGCTCGGCCATCCCCGGCTTGTGGACCATCACCATCGCCTCCGGCGTCGAGCCGTGGATGAGCCCGAGCGTCACCGAGGAATAGGCCGGGTGGTCGATCGAGCCCTGGCCCTCGACGATGATCCAGTCGCCCTTCGATTCCGCCTCC
>DASUHU010000248.1:0-9994 GCA_036273395.1 Candidatus Limnocylindrales bacterium | reverse complement strand
CTCCACGACGAGCAGGATCCCGAGGCTCGGATGGAAGGCGAGGACGTCGATCGAGCCGGCCTCCCGCCCAACCGCGTACGTGACCTCGACTCGGACCAGCCATCCCGCGCGCTCCAGTGTCCGGGCCAGATCGGTTGTGAGGGACGCGTGGCCCTCATCCAGGAGCGACTCGAGCTGGCCGCCTCGCCATCGGATCACGAGATCCAGCTCGGCTTCCAGGGCCGCAAGGAGTCGCATGGTGGTCCGGAGCGACACGCGATCCGCCCACCCGCATTCGACGAGCGAGATCATCTGCTGCGAGCACACGGCGGCACGGGCCAGGTCGACCTGGCGCCAACTGCGCCGACGGCGAAGCGTTCGGACGACCCGCCCGACTCGGACCAGGTTCATGCGCGGATCGTGGCCGGTCCCGCTTACCTGCGGATTGCGCGGGATTGCGCCGGGTACTGGCGAATTGCGCCCGGCGAGCTCGACTAGGGACCTGTCCTCGGCGGCGGCATGACCTGGCGGGCCGAGGAGAGCGCCCCGCGCGCGCCATTCGCGACGAACGAAGCGTCGGCGCCGAGGCCCACGAAGGTGAAGCCGAGCTCGAGGTGGGGGCCGAACGACGAGGGGTCGTACAAGAGGACGCCCGCGGCCTTGCCGTTCAGGCGGCAGGCGTCGATCACGGTCCTGAGCGCGTCCTGGTAGCGCTCGTCGCCGAACTGGCCGGGAATGCCGAGCGAGTGGGACAGGTCCGCGGGTCCCACGAACAGCACGTCGACGCCATCGAGGGCGGCGATGCGACCGGCATCGCGGAGCGCGCCGGGGGTCTCGATCTGGACGATCCCGACGATCTCGTCGTTGAGGGCGGCCACGCCGGCGTGCGGGACGGAGCCGAGCCGGGCGCCGCGCGTCAGGAGCGCGACGCCGCGGACCCCGCGCGGCGGGTAGTGCAGGAAGGCGACCGCGTCCCTCGCCTCGTCTGCCGAGCCGATCCGCGGCAGGATCAGGCCGGTCGCGCCGAGGTCAAGCGCTCGTCCGATTCGCAGGCGCTCCGCCGATTGCGGGCGAACGAGCGCCGTGGCACCCGACACCTCGACCGCGGTCAGGTGCGCGAGCAGCTCGCCCTCCGTGCCCGCGCCGTGCTCGAGGTCGATCAGGACCCAGTCGAACCCGGCCCGGCCGAGGAGCTCCGCCGCGAGCGGCGACCCGAGGCCGGCCCACGCGCCGTACAGAATCTCGCCCCCGAGGACGCGCTCGCGGAAGCTTCGGTCGGTCGAAGGCACGTTCGTATGATGCCCGCGTGACCCACCCGCTGTGGCCGCTGTTCGACCTCCGGATTCGAGCCCGCGACGCCGAACGCGGCCTCGCGATCGAGCTGCGCCTCCCGACGCAGGACGAGCTCATCGAGCTGACGGCCGTCGCGAAGTCCGGAATCCACCCACCGGAGGAGATGCCGTTCGGGTTCGGCTGCCTCGAGCTGTTCGGGGTGCCATCCGGCCAACACGACACCGGGACCGAATAGGCGATCGGAAGAGGCGATCGAACCTTTCGACGCCATCGATCATCTCTAGTGCCGAAGCGCCCATCCCGGGCGCCGAAGAGAGGTCGGCGGTGCGAGAGAGGCTGGTCGAGCGAGCGGCAACGGGCGATGACCTCGCCTTCGCCGAGCTCGTCGACCTCGACGGTGATCGGTGCTACGCGATCGCGTACCGGATCCTCCGGGACGTGGAGCGGGCCCAGGATGCCGTCCAGCAGGCGTTCCTCCTCGCCTGGCGCGAGCTCCCGCGGCTCCGGGATCCGGATCGCTTCGAGGTCTGGCTCCATCGCCTCGTGGTCAATGCCTGCTACGAGGAGTTCCGGCGGTACCGCCGGTGGAGCACCAACGTCCGGGCGCTGCCGGTCGACGGGCCGGCGACATCGGACACGACCGTCACGATCGACGATCGCGATGCGCTCGAGCGGGCGTTCCGAACGCTCTCCCCGGAGCACCGTGCCGTCGTCGTCCTGCATCACCACGCCGGGATCCCGCTGGCCTCGATCGCCGAGGTCGCCGGGGTCCCGATCGGAACCGTCAAGTCGAGGCTCCACTACGCCACCCGGATCCTTCGCAACGCCCTCGCGACCGATCGGGTCGAGAGCCGAAAGGTGCGATCCGCATGACCGGTACGAACGCGACCCGCGATCCCGATTCCGTCCTGGCGGCGTGGCTCGACGAGGGCCCGAGGGACCTGCCCGACGCGACGCGCCGGGCGATCCTGACCTCCCTTTCCACGACTCCACAGGCCCGGCGCGGCCGACTCGCGCCATGGAGGTCTCCGCTCATGACCATGTTCGCCCGCGGGGCGGCCGTCCTCGTCGTCGCGGTGCTCGCGATCGGCGGGCTGACGCTCCTCAGTGGCTCCGGTCGCATCGGCACACCGGTGCCCTCATCGTCCCCGAGCGCGACGGCCCGCACCGTCGACCCATGCCTCGTGGGGACCTGGACGACGCTCCCGCTGACCCAGAACTCGCCCGCCGACAACGAGTCGGCCACGTTCAGCGGCGGCGCCGGCGAGGTCTTCACGATCGACGACCAGGGCAACGTGACCATCGACACGCACGCGGCCCAGAAGACCGTCTTCGTCGTGGCCGGCCAGACCTTCACCGCGACGCCGTCGGGGACCGGCCACGGAACGCTGTGGACTCTCACCGCGGGAGCCACCCGCCTGTTCCACTACGACCCGAGCCCCGATAGCACGCTGGTCACCGGCGTCGTCGGATCGACGGACGGAGGCCTGCCGCCAAAGCTGGATGTGCCGTTCACGGCCGACTACACCTGCACCCCGGGGCGGTCGCTGACCTTCTACAACTCGACCCCAGACCAGTACATGATCGACGGAGCCCTGGTCACGCTCTCGGCGGGTACCGGTTCCTCGCCGGCCGTGGCGAGCCCTAACCCCTCCTGACCGGCACCTCGCCGGGGATCAATCCGGGAACGCCTCCGGGCCTCGCTCCGCGAGCTCGGAGGCGTGCGCCTCCGCGTCCTCCGGCGGCGTCCACGAGTACGGGTAGTTCGGGTCGTCGAGGTCGAGCGCCGCCTGCGTGAGATGAAGCGGGTGGAACGTGTCGACCATGACCGCCAGTTCCTCGGTCCCCTCCTTGCCGATCGAGGCCTCGACCGAGCCCGGATGGGGCCCGTGCGGGATCCCCGCCGGATGGAGCGTGAACGAGGCGATATCGACTCCGCGCCGGCTCATGAAGTTGCCCGCGACGTAGTAGATGACCTCGTCGCTGTTGATGTTCGAGTGGTTGTACGGCGCCGGGATTGCGAGCGGGTGGTAGTCGAACTTCCGGGGCACGAACGAGCAGACGACGAAGTTCCGGGCCTGGAACGTCTGGTGGACCGGCGGTGGCTGGTGGACCCGCCCGGTGATGGGCTGGAAGTTGGCGATGTTGAACCGGAACGGCCAGAGGTAGCCGTCCCAGCCCACGAGGTCGAACGGGTGGTGGCGGTAGCGGTACGAGCTCATGCGGTCCGCGGACCGGACGTGGATGACGAACTCGCCGGTCTCGGTGTGCGGCTCGGCTTCGTCGGGCGCGTCGATGTCGCGCTGCGAGTACGGCGAGTGCTCCAGGAGCTGGCCGTAGTTGTTCCGGTAGCGATTCGGCGGCTCGATCTCGGACGGCGCCTCGAGGTACAGCATCCGCTGGGCCGAGCCCGCGTCGGGCTCCAGGCGCCAGGTCGTGCCGATCGGCAGAACGAGGTAATCGCCCGGGCCGTAGCGCAGCGGCCCGAACACCGTGTCGCAGGTGCCCGTGCCTTCGTGGACGTAGAGCATCTCGTCGGCCGCGCCATTCCGGTAGAACGTGCCGGGCGGCATCGCCTGGGCGGGCAGCACGACCCCGAAGACGACGTCGGTGTTGAAGTACAGCGGGATCCGGCCGCTGATCGCGTCGCCCTTCGGCTGCAGGCCGCCGGTCTTGGTCAGGTGGTGGCGATGGACGTCTTCGGTCGCCGCCTCGAGCCGGACCGGCCCGAGCGCCTCGATCCTGTACGTCTGGGTCGGCGGGGTGAGGTGGTACAGGAGCGAGCTCCGGCCGGTGAAGCCCTCGACCCCGAACAGCTCCTCGGCGTAGAGCTTGCCCTCGGGCGAGCGGAGCTGGGTGTGGCGCTGCTGGGGGACCTGGCCGTGGCGGACGTAGTACATCGACGACCTCGGGCTCTGACGATCTCGGGGTCGAGTCTAGTCGGCCCTCAGCGGCTGCGGCCCCGAGCCTCGACGGGTCGCCGGCGCACTGCCTCGCCCGCGCGCGTGGCAACGAACGTGTCGAACAGGTCGACGACCGGGCAGACGTGATTCGGGATGACGGCGACGACCTCGCCGAGCCTCGGGCGGGGCGACCCGGGCGCGAGCCGGACGACCCCGTGATAGTCGCTGACGCGCTCGATGACTGCGTCCGGATAGGCCGGCAGCAGGCCGTGGCCGGCAAGGTATGGCGCGACATCCTTCGTCAGGCTCTTCGCTCCCGCGTCGATGACGACCTGGCCATCCACGGCCTCGCTCACGACGGTGGCCGCGACGACCGCGGCGAGGCCATCCCAGGGCACGGCCCCGAGGGTCGCCTGCTGGCGGTCACCGAGGATGTACGTCCCGGCCCGAATCTCGCTCACGGGCGCGATCGCGGCGCCGATGGCCGTTGGCGTGGAGCCGGCACTCAGCACCTGGGGCTCGATGCCGACGGCGCGCAGCGCGGCCGCGCCGATGGTGAGCGTCGCCACCTCGTCCGTGGCCGCGCCGGCAATCGCGTCGCCGCCTCGGTACGAATGGCCGCCGTGGGTGAAGAGGCCCACGAGCTCCAGGCCCAGCTCGCGTGCCGCGACCGCCAGGTCGCCCGCGCGCTCTGGCGCGGCGCCACTCCGGTGGTTGCCCGGATCGAGCTCCAGGAGGACCTCGAGCCGGCGTCTCGCGCCCGCGACGGCGCGAGCGAGGCACGCCGCTCCCTCCGCGGAATCGAAGCCGACGCGAAGCCGGAGCCGGCTCGTGTCATGGAGCGATCCGAGACGGCGGGCCTTCGGACCGTCGGCCCAGATCGGGTACGCGATGAACAGGTCGTCGAACCCACCCGCGGCGAAGACCTCGGCCTCCCCGATGGTCCCGACGGTCAGCCCGCGAGCGCCGTGCTCGAGCTGGATCCGCCCGATCTCGAGGCTCTTGTGGGTTTTCGCGTGCGGGCGGAGGGCAACGTCCCGTGCGGCGAGCTGCCCGGAGAGTCGCGCGGCATTCCGTTCGACGACGTCGAGGTCGATGACGAGGGCCGGCGTGTCCAGGTCGGGCGGGATGACCGGGACCGCCGGCGCGACGGGCTCGGCCGTGGTCGCGGGATCGCTCACGGACGTGGCCGCTCGACGATCGGCGTGACGAGCGTCCCGATGCGATCGATCGACAGCCGCACCTCGTCGCCGGGCTCGAGCCACCGTCCGAGCGTCTCGTCCTTCACCTCGAGCAGGCAGCCGGAGCCAACCGTGCCGCTCCCGAGCAGCTCGCCGGGCCGGACGTGGACGTCGCGCGACGCCCGCTCGAGCATCTCCCCGAACGAGAACTGGGCGCTCGCCCACGTGCCCCGCGAGATCTCCACGGTCCGGCCGTCCCCGGTCATGACCGCGGCCGTCATGCCCAGGTCCGGTCCCTTGGCCCCGGGCGCGCGGGCGCCCGCGATGTCGTCCGGGGTCACGATCCACGGCCCGATCGATGTCGCGAAGTCCTTGCCCTTCGCCGGGCCGAGCCGGACCACGGTCTCGTCCCGTTGCAGGTCGCGTGCCGACCAATCCGCCAGGACCGTGTAGCCGCCGATCCCCTCCTCGGCTCGATCCGCCGGCGCATCGAACAGCGGCGTGTCGACGATCGCGCCGACCTCGAGCTCGAAGTCCAGCTCGCTGGAACCGCTGGGAGGCCAGACCGGCTCGGCGGGCCCCCGGATCTCGGACGTGTTCGAGAAGTAGAAGATCGGGAGGCGGTACCACGCTTCCGGGACCTCGCCCCCGCGGCGCTCCCACATCGTCCGCACGTGGCGCTCGAAGACGTAGAAGTCGCGGAAGGACGGGGGCCGGAGGATCGGCGGCCCGAACGCGAGATCCGCGGCATCGAGCAGGGCGTCGTCGTCCGCGTCAACGGCGCCGCTCCGCGCGAGGGCCTCGAAGCCCTCGAGGAGCTCGCCGAGCGCGGCAATCCGGAGACCCCGACCCAGCAGCTCGTCCAGGGTCGAGATCGGCTGACGGAAGAGGACGGAGTTGTGGGCCCGCTCGGCGTCACGGGCAAGGAGTCGTCGCCGGGCGACCGCGAGGTCGACCCAGCCCGCCGAGCCAGCGCCGCTGGCGGCGAGGCGCCATTGGGTTCCCGCGGCCGCGTATCGCTCTCGGACGTGGGCCACTCGCACGAGGCGAGTCTACCGACGACCGGAACCTGGACTCGGTGGGGAGATCAGAGCTGGCCGCCGGGGAAGCGCGCCCCGAGCAGGACAGCGAACAGGAGCAGGAGGACCGGCTGATGCACCAGGTAGATCGGGAGCGCGTGACGGCCCGGCCAGGTGAGGCCCGCCGGCGGGTTGCCGATGAGGCCCGTGCCGCGCGCGGCCCGATGCCGGACGTAGACGTACGAGCCGATGGCGTACCCGATCAGGACGACCCCGAACCAGGGCAGGATCGGGAAGTAGTCGACCGACTCGAAGCCCGCGGGCATCGCGCCGAACGGCAGGAGCAGGGGGGACGCCGCCGGCGCCTGCGCCGCGAGAGGTCCGAGCGCCATGACGCCGAGGCCGACGATGGCGGCCAGCTCGCGGAGCGGCACGAACAGCGGCAGCAGCAGCATGCTGATGCCGATGAGCTGGAGGATCCCGAACCGCACGTAGGTCTGCGGGTCGACGATGTAGGTGGCCATCGAGACGAGGACGCCGGCGGCGAGGACCATGCCCGCGCGGCGGAGCGTCCGGACGACGGCGGCGCGCCGGCCGCGGCCTCGAAGCGACCGATCCCAGGCCACCGCAAAGCTGATGCCCACGAGGCCCAGGAACAGCGACGCCGTGCCGTGCTGGACGATCGACCAGGCCGGACCGGACAGGTCGAGGTTCGCGCCGTCGTACACGGTCAGGTCGTAGGCGGCGTGGTACACGACCATCAACACGATCGCGACCGATCGGAGGAGATCGATCTCCGGATACCGCGCCTGGGATGGGATGGAGCTGGGGGCGAGGGTCAGAGATTGCCCCGCCGGGCCTGCTCGATCTCGATGGCCTCGAACAGGGCCTTGAAGTTGCCGACCCCGAAGCCCCGCGAGCCGTGCCGCTCGATGATCTCGAAGAAGAACGTCGGGCGGTCCTGGATCGGTCGCGTGAAGATCTGGAGGAGGTAGCCCTCCTCGTCCCGGTCGGCCTCGATCCCGAGCTCCTCGAGCGTCTCGATCGAGACCCCAACGTCACCGACGCGCTCGGGCAGCTGCTCGTAGTAGGCATGGGGCATGCCCAGGAACTCGACGCCGTTGTCACGGAGCGTCCGGACCGTCTTGACGATGTCCTCGGTCCGGAGCGCGATGTGCTGCGTCCCGGCCTCGTAGTAGTAGTCGAGGAACTCCTGGATCTGGCTCTTCTTCTTGCCCGTCGCCGGCTCGTTGATCGGGAACTTGATCCGGCCGTTGCCGTTGGTCATGACCTTCGACATGAGGGCCGAGTACTCGGTGTGGATCACCTTGTCGTCGTAGTGGATGAGCTGGGCGAACCCGAACACGTCGCGGTAGTAGTCGACGAACTTGTTCATGTCGCCGAGCTCGACGTTGCCGACGCAGTGATCGACCTCGAGGAGGCTCATCCCCGTCGCGGAGCGAGCCGGCTTCTTGATCCTGCGGTAGCCCGGCGCGAAGACGCCGTGGTAGTCGCGGCGGTCGATGAAGCTGTGCTGGACCGAGCCGTACGTCCCGACCGAGCTCCGGCGGAGGACCCCGTCCTCACCACCGTCCAGCTCCTGCGGCTCGCCGATGGACCGCGCGCCGCGGGTCGTGGTCTCGCGCCACGACGAGGTCGCATCGTCGACCGAGAAGGCGATGTCGTGGACGCCGTCGCCGTGCTGCTTGACGTGCTCCGCGATCGGGCTGTCGGGTGACAGCGCGCCGGTCACGACGAAGGTGATGTCGTTCTGCCGGAGGACGTAGCTCGTGCGGTCGCGGACGCCCGTCTCCAGGCCCGCGTAGGCGATCGGGGTGAAGCCCCACAGCGTCCTGAAGTAGTGGGCCGCCTGGCGGGCATTCCCAACCCAGAACTCGACGTGGTCGAGGCCGTTGAGCGGCAGGAAGTCGGCCGCCTCGGCGTAGGCGTTCTTGTTGATGTGTGCGCCGGCCTGGTTGGCGGCGCCGCGGGTCAGCGTCTCGGTCATCGAACCCGACTCCCCACTGCAGGGGTCGCGCGGGTTGGCGCAGGGTCGCGCCGTCGCGCGGCGAGGCGGCCATGGTAGTCCCGTGTGCGACACTGCCGGTCATGGCCGCCCTGTCGGACGTGGCAGATCGCTTGGAATCCGCGTGTCGGGCCATCGTGCAGCTCGGGCCCGAGCTGGAGGCGACCGGACCGTGGCCGCTGGCCAAGGAGTTCGGGGCCGAGCCCGAGGCGAGCTGGGGTCCGCCGGAGGTCCTGGCTCACGTCGCCGAGATGCTGCCGTACTGGATGGGCGAGATCGAGCGGATCCTCGCGGGGTCCGATGCCGGGGCCGCCTCGGGAGCCGTGCCCTTCGGACGGTCGTCCGGCGACGCGGTCCGGATCGCGATCATCGGGCGCGATCGCACCGTCCCGCTCGTCGAGCTCCTGGCGCGGATCGCCGCCGACTCGCGGCGCGTGGCGGCCCGGCTGCGCACGCTCGACGTCGACGACGCCGGTGAGCGGCTCGGGCTGCATCCCCGGCTCGGCCAGCTCCGAGTCGCCGACGCGGCGGAGCGCTTCCTCGCGAGCCACGCCGAGGAGCACGTCCTCCAGCTGCGCGAGATTCTCGCCGCCGCGGCCTGAGGCTCCGGGCGCCGCGGCGATGGCGAGGCCGACCGACGCACGACGATGCGGATCCTGTTCGCCCTGCCGGTCGGCGTCGCGCTGGGCCTCCTGCTCGGGGGCCGGGTCGATCGGCTGGAGCACCTCCGGTTCCGCTGGCCGTGGCTCGCGATCGGCGGGCTTCTGGCCCAGGTCGTGCTGTTCAGCGACGCCGGGTACGCGCTCGCGGGCAGCCTCACGCCGGCGCTCTATGTCGTCTCGACGCTGGCCGTGCTCGTGGCCGTCGCCCGAAACCTCGCGCAACCCGGGATGCTGCTCGTGGGCCTCGGCGCCCTCGCAAATCTCGCCGCGATCCTCGCGAATGGCGGTTCGATGCCCGCGGATCCGGGCGCCCTCGCGCTCGCGGGGTTGTCGCCGGTCGACCACGCGAACAGCGTCGTCCTCGCGAATCCGGCGCTCCAGCCCCTGACCGACGTCTACGCCGCTCCGGCGTGGGTGCCGTTCGCGAACGTCTTCAGCGTGGGGGACGTGCTCATCGGGCTCGGGATCGCGATCGCCATCGCCGCCGCGATGCGGACTCGGGCGCCCGGCGGCACGACCGCGCCCGAGGTCGCGCCGGTCCCCGAGGTCAGGCCGCTCCCGGACGCGGCGCCCGTTCCCGCGGTCACGCCGCTCCCCGAGGTCAGCCCGGTCGACCCTCCCGCAGCACGTTCCTGAGGACGAACACGACGTTCGCCGGACGTTCGGCGAGGCGGCGCATGAAGTACGGGAACCACTCGCTGCCCGAGGGAACGTAGATCCGGACGCCCCAGCCCTCCGAGATCAGCCGCTGCTGGAGGTCGCGCCGGATGCCGTAGAGCATCTGGAACTCGAACCGCTCGGGTCCGATGTCGTGCGCGCGGACGAACCCGATGACGTGCTCGATCATCCGCTCGTCGTGGGTCGCGATGGCCGGGAAGCGGCCGTCGGCGAGCAGCCGCTCGGCGAGGCGGAGGTACGCCGCATCGACTTC
>DASUHU010000247.1:0-8895 GCA_036273395.1 Candidatus Limnocylindrales bacterium | reverse complement strand
GACCAGACCGGCCGCCCCTGCCCGACGCGCTGACGGGCGGCCGGCCGACGATCGGGCTGCGCGTCCCGGATCACGAGGCGCCCCGCGCCATCGCGGCCGCGCTCGGGCCGCTCCCGACGACCTCCGCGAACCGCTCGGGCGAGCTCGAGCTGCCGGACGCGGCCGCAATCGTCCGCGAGCTCGGCGAGCGGCTCGACCTGATCCTCGATGGCGGTCCCGCCCGCGGCGGCCGGCCATCGACGGTCGTGGACGTGACCGGGTCCGAGGTGCGGATCCTGCGAAGCGGCGCGATCGACCCGGAAGCGATCCACGCGACGATCGCCGGGGCATCGGCCATGGGAAGATAGCCGGGCGAATCTTCGGCGGGGCGGGTTGCTCGGACGAGCTCGGGAGGAGCACATGGCACAGGGCATGGCGAGCCGTCTCGCCTGGGCTCCCATCGCCGAGGTCGACCCGGAGCTGTGGGCCGCGATGGAGAGCGAGCGCCATCGCCAGCACGACAAGATCGAGCTGATCGCAAGCGAGAACTACACGTTCGCGGCGGTCATGGAGGCCCAGGGCTCGTGGCTCACGAACAAGTACGCCGAGGGCCTGCCCGGCAAGCGCTACTACGGTGGCTGCGAGTTCGTCGACGTCGCCGAGCGTCTGGCCCAGGAGCGAGCCCTGGCGCTCTTCCCGGGGTCGGAGCACGTCAACGTCCAGCCCCACTCCGGCGCCCAGGCCAACATGGCCGCCTACTTCAGCGTCCTCCAGCCGGGCGATCGGATCCTCGGGATGAACCTGGCCCACGGCGGCCACCTGACCCACGGCTCGCCGGTGAACTTCTCGGGCCGGATGTACGAGGTCCACGCCTACGGCGTCGATCGCGAGACCGAGCGGATCGACTACGACGCCCTGGAGGCTGCGGCCAGGGAGGTCCGGCCGAAGCTCATCGTCGGCGGCGCCTCGGCCTATCCCCGGGTCATCGACTTCGAGCGGATGGCCGCGATCGCCCACGGCGTTGGGGCGCTCCTGTTCGTCGACATGGCCCACATCGCCGGGCTCGTCGCGGCAGGGCTCCATCCCAGCCCGTTCCCGCATGCCGACCTCGTCACGACGACGACCCACAAGACCCTCCGCGGCCCGCGCGGCGGCCTGATCTTCAGCCGCGAGTCGCTCCCGGACGGGGTGGCCGCCGCCGACTTCCCGATGGTCAAGTCCACGCTCGGCGCCCAGGTCGACAAGACGGTCTTCCCCGGGGTCCAGGGCGGCCCGCTCATGCACGTCGTCGCGGCCAAGGCCGTCGCCCTGACGCTCGCCGCGACGCCGTCGTTCCGCGACGACCAGCGCCGGACGATCGAGAACGCGGCCATGCTCGCGGACGACATGGCCGAACGCGGCGCGCGGGTCGTGTCGGGCGGCACGGACAACCACCTGATGCTGGTCGACGTCACGCCCCTCGGGGTGACCGGCAAGGAAGCCGAGCACCTGCTCGACGAGATCGGGATCACGGTGAACAAGAACGCGATCCCGTTCGATCAGCAGCCACCCAACACCGCTTCCGGGATCCGGCTCGGGACCCCGGCCACGACCACCCGCGGCTTCGGCCCGGACGAGATGCGGGCGATCGCCCGGCTCATCACCGAGGCGATCGCGGGCCGGGACGAGCCAGCGACCGGGCAGCGCCTCTCGGCCGAGGTGGCGGAGATCGTCGATCGGTTCCCGGTGCCCGGGCTGCCACGGGAGCGCGCGTGACCTTTCCCGCGGGCGCCGGCGATTCGCTGCCGGTCATCGTCGCAGGCTTCGTCATCGCCGCCGCGATCTCGCTTCTTGCGACGCCGGTCGTTCGGGACGTCATGCGGCGACGCGGGATCATGGACCGGCCCGACGAGCGGCGGTTCCATCGCCGGCCGCTCCCGCGGGGCGGGGGCGTCGCGGTGGTCCTGGCATTCATCGTCGTTGGTGGCGGGATCGCCCTCCTGGGCGGCTCCCTGCCGGGCGTCTCGAGTCGTTCGCTCCCCGGCGTCGAGGTCCTCGGCCTGTTCGTCGGCGGGATCGCCGCGGCGGCGATCGGCGTGCTCGATGACCTCCTCGATCTCCGCGCCCGGTGGCAGCTCCTCGGCCAGATCGTGGTCGCGGTGATCGCGGTGGCCTTCGGCATGACCGTCCGGTTCGTCGCGAACCCGTTCGGGCCGGACAACATCGTGTTCCCGCTGCCACTCGCGATCGGGTTCACGGTCCTGTGGTTCGTGGGCATGATCAACAGCATCAACTTCATCGACGGGCTCGATGGGCTGTCATCGGGGATCGGGCTCATCGCCGCCGTCACGCTCGGTGTCCTGAGCCTCACCACGGCGGTCGGCCAGCCCCTCGTCGCGGTCCTGTGCTTCGTGCTCGCCGGCGCGCTCCTGGGGTTCCTCCGCTGGAACTTCCACCCGGCGGTGATCTTCCAGGGCACCTCGGGGGTCATGTTCCTGGGATTCACCCTCGCGGCCCTGTCGATCCTCGGCACGGCCAAGGTCGTCGTCGCGCTGCTCGTCCTCGGCGTCCCGATCATCGATTCGTTCTGGGTCATCGTCCGGCGGCTCTCGCGCGGACGGTCCCCCTTCACACCGGACCGCGGCCATATCCACCATCGTCTGCTGGACCTGGGACTTTCGCACCGTTCCACCGTCCTCCTCATCTACGCAATCTGCGCGCTGCTGGGGATCGTGTCGCTGGTGGTCTCGTCGGCCGCCGGGCTGTATACGTTCCTCGGCGCCGCGGTGGCGTTCGGGATCGTGGTCTTCCTCGCGGCGCGACAGCCGCGCGAGGCTCTCGAGCCCACCTCGTACGACAACGGAGACGGATGACCAATCGGCGCGGCCGTCGACGGCCCGACCCGGGTGAGCACCCCGCGAACCTGTCCGAGGACGACCTCGAGCGCCGGCTGGCCGGCGGCGCCGGCCTGGGCGGTCCAGTCGCGAGCCGGGCCCCGGCACCGATCGATCCCGGGATGCAGATCGGCGGCCCCGACTCCGGTGGGCCTGGTGGTCCGCGCGGGCGCGGTCGCGCCGTCGGGCGGGGACGAGGGGACGATGGTGGCCGCCGACGCGGCCTGATCTGGCGAGACGCCGGGCTCGTGCTCGTGCTGCTGGTCCTGCTGGCGGTCGGGGCTCGCATCGTCATCCCGTCGGAACCGACGACCGCGATCGCCTCGCCGAGCGCCGCCTCGAGCGAGGTCGCCGCGGTGGCCAGCCCCAGCCCGACCGCGACTCCGACGGCCACGCCAGCAGCCACCGAGATCGCGACACCGACCGACGTGATCGCGAGCGTGGAGCCCAGCGCCAACCCGACGGCCTCGGCCTCGGCCTCGCCGACAGCGGTCCCTGCGCCGACGCCGACCCTGGCTCCTGGCCAGACGCCCCGACCGAGCCCACGACCGACGCCGAAGCCCACTCCGACGCCGATCGCGACCGCAACGTTGACGGTCTACCTCCAGGTCATCAACGACGACGGCGGGACCGAGGCCGCGGGCGACTGGACCGTCGTGATCAGCGGTGCGAACGCCTCGCCGGCGAGCTTCCCCGGTAGCACGGGCGGCCGGCTCGTGACGGTCCTCGCGGGACAGGTCTACTCGGTCGGGACGCTCGGTCCTTCAGGTTATGGCCGGACGGCGGCCGGAGACTGCACCGGCCCGCTGGCGAGCGGGGCCCACGGGCTCTGCACGATCACGAAGGACGACCTCGCCGCCGGCGTCAAGGTCAAGACCGTGGTCACGAATGGCGCCTTTGCCGGAGATCCCAGCCACTTCCTCGTCGCCGTGGATGCCACGCCGTCGCCCCTTTCGGATGCGGGCAGCGCGACCGGCACGACATTCACGTTCTGGGGGAACCACACCTACAGCGCCGACATCGACCCCGGCACGCTCGGCTCGTACACGGTCGCCAAGTCCGGGAACTGCTCGGGGACGGCCGTCAACGGCTTCATTGCGAGCTGCACGCTCACGCTCACCGACCCATCGGCTTCCTCCATCGACCCGGCCGGCTGGGCCCTCGTCGTGCTCATCCCGCGGGCCTGGCCTCCCAGCGCCGCCCGGCGGTTCCGGCCGATGGGCAAAGGCCGTGGATGAGCGGTTCGCGGTTCGCTCATCGACCCGAGATCGTGGCCCCTCGCCGGCGGATCCTCAGCGACGCGCTCCTGCTCCTCGGCGCTGCGCTGCTCGCGGTCGCACTCACGCAGCTGCTCGGCAGCCAGCTGCCGGCATCGGCTTCGAGCCCGACTCCCGGCGAATCGGAGATCACCGTCGGGGTGGATGAAAGCGGAGCGCCTCCGACGCTGCCGTTCATCCCGACCCTGGGAGCCGTGGTGAACCCGAGCGCGGGGCTGGACTCGAGCCCGACCCCGGTCCCCTTCGCCACGCTCCCGCCGCCGACCCCGACGCCGAGCCCCACGATCGAGCCGTCGCTGGCCCCGGGGCAGACGCCCAAGCCCACCCCGAAGCCCACGCCCAAGCCCACGCCGAAACCCACCCTCAAGCCGACGCCCACGCCCCTGCCGCCTCCGCTCGCCGTGTTCGGCTGCACGGTCGGCGGAACGCTGTCGCTGGATGTCTCGTGCGATGGCGGCGGGTCCCAGAACGCCACGAAGTGGACGTGGGACTGGGGCGACGGCAGCTCGCCGGAGACCTTCACGGCCTCGACCGCGGGCCACACGTACGCCCTTGACGGCTGCTACACCATCACGCTGACCGTGACCGGGCTGAACGGTGTCTCGACGAACACGGACTCGCACAGCTACCCAGTCGGCCTCACGGGCGCGTGCTGAGAGGGCAGGGATGAACGGGCGTCAGGTGGCGGGCATCCTCACGGCCGGCGTGTTCGTGCTGCTCCTGGCCGGGACCGCGCTCGCAGGCGCCCCGACCGCGGACGGGAAGAGCACCGCCACCGGACGCGGAACCGGCGTGGCCATCACCCTGACTGGGACCGCACCCTCGGGCGCCTCCGAGGAGACCGACTTCAGCGTCGACAGCGGCCCGGCCAATGGCGGGCTGAACGTCACGAGTGGTGCGATGACCTGTGACGGCGGGACGCCGGCCAGCTGCTCGGCCCAGGTCACGTACACGCCCAGCGCCGGCTTCGAGGGACAGGATTCCTTCACCTATTCGATCTCGAACCTCGACGACGGCGCATCGAGCGACGCGACCGTGACGATCGATGTCGGCTCCGCGCCGGTTGGCGTCGCCGACCCCGATGGTTCCTGCTCCAGCGGCGTGGTGAGCGGCGCCTACGAGGTGACCGAGGACACGCCACTCACCATCGCGGCCGGCTCATGCGGGCTGCTCGACAACGACACGGACGCCGACGGCGACTCGCTGACCGCCGCGAAGGTGACGAACCCGAGCCTGGGCGGCGTGGTGGTCGGCTCCGATGGGGGCTTCACGTACACCCCGAACGCGAACGCCAACGGCGATGACAGCTTCACGTACGACGCCAGCGACGGCGACCTCACGAGCAGTCCCGTGACGGTGAGCCTCCACATCGATCCCGTCAACGATCCGCCGACGTTCACGAGCGGCGGCGACGTGACGGTCGACGAGAACAGCGGCGCCTACAGCGCAGCCTGGGCTTCGAGTGTCAGTCCCGGCCCGAACGAGACGGGCCAGACGGTGTCGTTCCAGATCCAGTCGGACGACAACGCGGGCCTCTTCTCGGTGACCCCGGCCGTCGCATCGAACGGCACCCTGACGTTCACGCCCGCGGCCGACACCGCCGGTTCCGCGACGATCAAGCTCGTCGCGGTCGACAACGGCGGCGGCAACGACACCAGCGGGCAGGTGACCTTCACGATCACCGTCGCCGCGGTCAACCAGGCCCCGACGTTCGACGACGCCGGCGACGTGACGGTCGACGAGGACAGCGGCACGTACACCGGGACGAGCTGGGCCACGAACATCGATCCCGGACCGAACGAGGGGACCCAGACCGTCTCGTTCCAGGTCACGAGCGATGACAACCCGGGGCTGTTCGGGACGGCCCCGGCGGTGAACGCGGCCGGCACGCTGACGTTCGGCACGGCCGCGAACCGCAACGGCATCGCCCATCTGGAGATCGTGGCCAAGGACGATGGCGGGACCGACAACGGCGGGGTCGACACCTCGCTTCCAGCATCGATCACCGTGACGGTCAATCCCGTGAACGATCCCCCGAACGCCGTGAACGACACCGGCATCGTGGTTCCCGAGAATTCGCCCGGGCAGGTCATCAACGTCCTGGCCAACGACACCTCCCTGCCCGACGGACCCGAGATCCTGACGGTCACCGGGGTCACCCAGGGCGTCCATGGCGCAGTGACGATCACTGGCAGCGGGACGGGCGTGTCCTACAAGCCCGCGCCGCTCTACTACGGCAGCGACTTCTTCACGTACACGATCACCGATCCCGGCGGCCTCACCGACACCGCGACCGTCATCCTCACGATCGCCAAGGACGCCACGGCGCCGGTCGTGACCTCACCGGTCCCGCACATCCGGACGGGCGTGGCCATGGGGAGCACGACGCTCTTGGGGCAGATGACCTGGAGCGGCTCCGACGCCGGTGTGGGGCTGAGTCGTTTCGATCTCCAGCGGTCGACGAACGGCGGCGCCTACGCGACGGTCGCCCTCGGCTCCGCGACCGCGACCTCCCTCAACGTGACGTACACGTTCGGCTCGAGCTACCGGTTCCGGGTCCGCGGCGTCGACCGGAACGGGAACGCGAGTGCCTGGAGCTACAGCGTGATCTTCACGCCCGGCCGCTACCAGGAGACGTCGAGCTACATCTCGTACAGCACGGCCTGGTATCTGAACTACAACACCGCCGACTCGGGCAGCTACGCGCGGTATTCGACGGTCGCCGGCAAGTGGCTCGTGTTCACGCGGTCGTTCCGCGACGTCGCCTTCGTCGCACCGATGGGCGCCACTCGAGGCTCGGTCTACATCTACGTGGACGGGGTCAAGCAGGCGACGATCAGCCTCCATGCCTCGACGTCGGCCTACCGGCGCGTCCTGTGGCAGTACCGCGTGAGCTCGATCGGCACGCACGCGATCAAGGTCGTGGTGGCGGCCAACGTTCGGGTCGACCTGGACTGCTTCGTCGTCCTTCGCTGAGCCGCTGCCCCGGGCTGGATCGGCTGGTATACTCCCCGGGCTTTGCGGGGTTGCCGGGCGCGCGAGCGCCCGATGGGTGACTCGGAGGGAGTCCCAGCCGCGGAGCTCGAAGACCGACAGCTGAGGGCGCGGGTCTCCCGCGCTCATTCTTTGGGGAGACCGCAGCACGGTGCTCGCAGCCGCCCGCGGCCGATATACTCCGCGTCCGCTCGATGCAGACGCATTCCCGATCAGCCTCGCTCGTCGGCCTCGTGGGCCTCGTCGGGCTGGTGCTGGCGATCCCGATCCTCGGCCTGACGCTGGCCGGCCTCATCCTCGCCGGGCCGACGGGCATCGGTCCGCTTCTGCCGATCGGCTGCTTCGCGCTCGGCAACGTGCTCGGCTGGGAGGGCGTCCGGCGGCTCTACCGGCGGGAGCGACGCAACGTCGACAACCCCTGACCAGCGGCCTGGCCCGACCCGCGGCGACCGCGCCGGCTCGGGGCTGGCACGCGCCCTCGGGCTCATGGCCGAGCTCGGCCTCCGGCTCGCCCTCCCGATCGTCCTCGGCGTGGTCGGCGGCGCGTGGCTGGATGGAACGCTCGGCACCGCGCCCTGGCTCGTCCTGGCGGGCTCCCTCATCGGGATCGGCGTGGCGTTCTATGAGCTGCTCAGCGTGGCTCGGTCGTTCGGAGCTCGCTAGGCATGCCTGAGATCTCCGTCGCGCCCGAGACGCTCTTCTCGATCGGGCCGTTCAACGTCACGAACAGCCTCCTCGGGACCTGGCTCGCGATGGCGCTCCTGATCGTCCTGGCCCTGCTGGTCCGGCGGCGCCTGTCGATCGTGCCGGGCCGGCTCCAGTCGCTCCTGGAGTGGCCCATCGAGGGCATGCTCAACCTCGTCACCAGCACCGACCGGAACCGCGGGATCCGCTACTTCCCGCTCGTGATCTCGATGTTCCTGTTCATCCTGACGATGAACTGGATGGGCCTCCTGCCCGGCTTCGGGACGATCGGCCTGCTCGCCGACAAGGATGGCCACCAGGTCCTCGTGCCGTTCCTCCGCGCGGGCACCGCGGATCTCAGCACGACGCTTGCCCTGGCCCTGGTGTCGTTCGTGGTGTTCATCGGCTTCGGCGTCGTCGTCCACGGTCCGCTGGGGTACCTGAAGACGTTCGCCAATCCCCCGATGCTCGCGCCGCTCGAGATCCTCCAGGCGCTGTTCCGGGCCGTCAGCCTGAGCCTCCGGCTCTTCGGCAACATCTTCGCCGGGGAGGCCATCCAGGTCGTGTTCCTGAGCTTCCTTGGCCCCGCCGCCTTCGTCATCCCGGTCGTGTTCCTGCTGCTCGAGGTCCTGTTCGGCCTCGTGCAGGCCGGGATCTTCGCCCTGCTGACGATGACCTACATCCTGCTCGCGACCCTCGAGCACGGCCCGGCCCACGGGCCGGAGTCCCATCCCGAGCCCGGCCCGACCGACGCTCCGCTGGCGGAGCCGGTCCCCTAGCCGGACCCATCCACATCGCGCCGTCTCACCAAGGAGGAGGAACCCAATGGATCTCGCGCCTCTCGCCGCCGGTCTGGCCATCGGCCTCGGCGCCATCGGCCCCGGCATCGGCATCGGCCTCGCGGTCGCCAAGGCCATGGAGGCCATCGGCCGCAATCCCGAGGCCGAGGGCGTCATCCGGACCGACATGATCATCGGCGCGGCCTTCGCCGAGGCCGTCGCGATCTACGCGCTCCTGATCGCGCTCGTCATGGCCTTCGTGAAGTAGGCGAGGGCCGAACCGGATGGACGCCCTGGGCATCAGCGGCC
>DASUHU010000246.1:0-5707 GCA_036273395.1 Candidatus Limnocylindrales bacterium | reverse complement strand
CATCCGGATCGAGCCACTGAGCGATGCAACGTGGGAGCCACTCGCGGCACTCTTCCGGGAAGGCGGCGACCCGCGCATGTGCTGGTGCCAGTTCTGGCGCCTCCGCTCGAAGGACTTCGCGCCGCTCAAGGTGCCGCAGCTGCGCGAGCGCCTGCACGAGCAGGCCCAGTCCGATCTCGCGCCGGGGCTCGTGGCCCTCGAGGGCGACCGGGCCGTCGGCTGGACGAGCGTCGCACCGCTCGACCACTACCAGCGCGTCGTGCACTCGAAGGTCATTCCCCGCATCGACGACCGACCCGCCTGGTCGATCGTCTGCTTCGCGGTCTCACTGACCGCCCGCCAGCGAGGTGTGGCCCGGGCGCTGCTCGACGGCGCCATCGCCTTCGCCCGCGCCCACGGCGCGACGACGCTCGAGGCCTATCCGCTCGATCTCGAACCGGGCCAGCACATCGACGCCAGCTCGGCGTACACGGGCACGGTCTCGATGTTCGAGCGAGCCGGTTTCCGCGTCGTCGCGGACAGGGCGTCGGATCCGTCGAGCACGAGGCCGCGGGTCGTCGTCCGGTTGGAGCTCGGAACCGGCTGATGGCCGTCTGTCGATTCCGGCGTCGCCCGTTCGTCGGTCTCCTGAACGCGGCCGAACGGTCGCGACATCGGAGGATCCGATCGTGGCCAACAAGATCGCGCACGCGGAGGTCGTCGGCAGGGACGGCCCGATGCTCCAGAAGTTCTACGGCGAGGTCTTCGACTGGAAATTGAACACCGATCTGCCGGGCGGCTACGGGATCGCCACCAAGACCGGCGGCGACGGCGCCGACTTCGGCACCGGACCGGCCGCCGATGGCGGTCCGGGCTGGGTGACCTTCTACGTCACGGTTGCGGACGTCGATGCGACCCTCGCGAAGGTCGAGGCGCTCGGCGGCAAGACGGTCATGCCGAAGTTCAGCCCTGCGCCCGAGACGTGGCTGGCGATGTTCGCCGATCCCGAGGGCCACATCATCGGCCTCAGCCAGGGCGCCATGTAGGCCCGCCCGCGACGGATCGCGGAGATCACCGGAGGCCCCGCCGCATGCGGGGCCTCTTCGGTGTGCGCGCCTAGGAGCTCGGTTCCCCCGAGATCCGGATCGCGACGCCATACACGTCCTTCGTCTCCGGATCTCGCCGCGGCGCGGCGGTGAGGCGACGCCGCTCCCCTGACACCTCGATCCAGCACGCCAGTGGCGTGCCCCGGACGTAGACCCGCTGGATCACGTCGAAGGCGATGCCGGGCAGCGAGATGAGCACCTCGGACGCCGGCAGCCCGACCGCGCTCTCGCCGAACTCGGCGAGGAACGGCGGGTTGCCGTGGACGATCAGGTGCCCCGGCCCATAGAGCAGCGCGACCGGCTGCGTGCCCGAGGCGCCCGGCGCCACCCCGAACGAGGGGCGCGCCGCGGCCTCAGGATCTCGCATCCCGCCTACTCCAGGTAATCCTTGAGCTTCCGGCTGCGGGACGGATGGCGGAGCTTGCGCAGCGCCTTCGCCTCGATCTGCCGGATCCGCTCGCGGGTCACGTTGAACTCCTTGCCAACCTCTTCGAGGGTCCGGGCACGCCCGTCCTCGAGGCCGAAGCGGAGCTGGAGCACCCGCCGCTCGCGACCGGTCAGCGAATCGAGGACGCTCTCGACCTGCTCCTTGAGGAGCTGGTGCGAGGCGGCCTCCGCGGGAGCGAGCGCCCCCCGGTCCTCGATGAAGTCACCGAGGTGGGAGTCCTCCTCCTCGCCGATCGGGGTCTCGAGCGAGACCGGCTCCTGGGAGACCTTGATGATCTCGCGGACCTTCTCCGGCGTGACCTGGACCTCCTGGCCCTTGGACATCGCCTCGGCGATCTCCTCGACCGTCGGCTCCCGGCCGAGATCCTGGAGGAGCTGGCGCGAGACGCGGATGAGGCGGTTGATCGTCTCGACCATGTGGACCGGGATCCGGATCGTCCGGGCCTGGTCGGCGATGGCCCGGGTGATCGCCTGGCGGATCCACCACGTGGCGTAGGTCGAGAACTTGAAGCCCTTCTCGTAGTCGAACTTCTCGACCGCGCGGATGAGGCCGATGTTGCCCTCCTGGATCAGGTCCAGGAACGACATGCCGCGGCCGATGTACTTCTTCGCGATCGAGACGACCAGCCGGAGGTTGGCCGAGGTCAGCTGCTCCCGTGCGTCACGCCCGATCCGGACGATCTCGCCCTTCCGATGCGCGAGCTTGGTGTTGAGCGGCACCTCGGGATCGAAGCCAAAGCTCTTCAGGAGGTCGGCGTCGTGGCCCGCCTCGATCCAGCGCTGGAGGGCCGGGTACCCGACCTCCTGCTGGGACCAGTCGTAGATCGCCCGGAGGCCGATGTTGTCGCGCGAGTCCAGGTCGCCGTTGTGGACCGCGAAGTAGGCCCAGTCGAGCAGCTCCCGGAACGTGTCCGGCGAAAGGTGCTCGGAGTACACGTGGACGAGCCGGCGGCCTTCCTTGATCAGCTCCTTGGTGCCCTCGGACTGGGCGTCGCGCGCGGCACGGACCAGGTGGAAGTCGGGCGGCGTGACGAGCAGGTCGCCGGCCTCGGGCGCGGCGAGCGCGTCGCGCACGATCCGGTGGGCCTCCTCGCCGAACGGCAGGCGGTGCTGCGGCTTCGCCGTTCGGGTCTTGCGCTCGGTGTCGTGGAGCGTCCACTCGTGGAGCGAGTAGATCGCCTTCCAGGGCTCCTCGACCATCTGCTCGCCGAGCTCGATGGCCTTGGCCAGGACGACCTCCTCCTCGGCGGTCAGGAGGGCGACCTTGCCGATCTCCTTGAGGTACATCCGGACCGGGTCGTCGATCCCGATCATGTCGGCCGAGAGGGCCTCGAGCTCCTCGGCGGTGGGCTCCTCGAGCTCAGCGGCGTCGAGCTTGGTCGGGCCGTCGGCCGGGAGCCGGGCTTCGCGAGTTTCGCCCTCCTCGCCGACGACCTCGACCGCGACGTCATCGTCGCCGTCGAGCACGTCCGGCGAGAGCGCGCTCGCGTCGTCCTCTTCGAGCTCCTCGCCTTCCTCCTCGTCGACATCGACGTCGCGGGTGCGGATGCCGGCGAGCTTCGCCTCCTCGAGGTCCTGCTTGCCCCGACGGGGTCGGGTCAGGACGGCTTCGACGAGCTGCTGATCGAGTGGGTCGGACATGGGGTTGGTGCCCTCCTTGCGGGGTGTTGGCCCTTGCGGGTGGTCGGGGTTCAGGCCCGGGCGCCGACCGGCGCCTGGGATGTGGGTGGTCGAGTGAGGAGTCGGGTCTGCTCGCGCCGGCGGTGGAGCGACCGGCGCTGGTCGTTGATGCGCTGGCTCTCGCGGACGAGCTGATCCACCAGCTCCCCGGCGGACGCGCGGGCCGCCGAGTCCGTGGCGCCCGCCTCGCGGACGGCCTGCTCGGCCTCCGCGAGCGCGGACTGGATGTAGTCGGAGCGCTCGTCGAGCGCGCGCTCCTCGAGATCGATCGTGAGCCGCTCCACCTCGTACGCGCGCTCCGCGTCGGAGAGCTCGCGCGGGTCCGGCCGCTGGCGGGCGATGAGCGCCTGGGCGAGGTCCTTCGTCTCGGGGTCGAGCGACTCGACCAGGGCGGTGAGGTTGAACGGCGGGCGAATTCCCTGCTCGTTCGGCTCGCGCGCCAGGACGATCGCCCGGTACAGCTCGCGGGCCACCGTGCTCGGGAGCTGGTCCGGGCCCAGGCCGTCGACGACGCGCGGCTGGATCTCCGGGACCAGGAGCAGGAGGTGCAGGAGCTCCGCCTCCTGGGGCAGGACGCCGCGGAGGATCTCGGCGATCGGGAGCGCCGCGCCGGTCTCGAGGACCGCGTCCGCGGAGATCCGGCCGACCGAGCGACCGCTGTCGGCGAGACCCGAGGCCCCGCCCGGTCGGCCGCCCCGGAGCACCTCGAGGAGCAGGCGCTCCTCGACCCCCGAGGCCCGGCGGACCAGCTGGAGATAGGCGTCGCGCATGACGGGATTCGGCACGGACCGGAGCGTCGGCATGAGCGCGTCCACGAAGCGCGTCTTGCCGCCCGGCGTCTTGAGGTCGTACGCGTGGGCGTAGGTGTCCACGAGGTACTCGACGATCGGCTGCGCCCCCTGGACCTCGTCTCGCCAGCGATCCGGCTCGTCGCGCAGGACCTCGTCGGGATCCTTGCCGTCCGGCAAGCGGACGACGCGGACCTCGTCGAGCTCGATCCCGCTCTCGGTCGCGGCGAGCTGGCCGATGAGCTGCTGGAGCGCCTGGACCCCGAACGTGCCGGCCTTCTGGCCCGCGGCATCGACGTCGTACGCGAGCGCGATTCGCTTCGCATAGCGGGTCAGGAGCGCGACCTGGCCGGGCGTGAGCGCGGTGCCGAGCGACGCGACGACGTTCTCGAACCCGGCCTGATGGGCCATCAGCGCGTCGGTGTAGCCCTCGACGATCACGGCCTGGCCGGTCTTCCGCATCGGGCCCTTGGCGCGATCGATGAGATAGAGCGAGCGGCTCTTGTCGAACAGCGGGGTCGCCGGCGTGTTGAGGTACTTCGGGCCGACGTCGCGACCGTTCGAACCGGCATCCGATTCCGAGCCCAGGATCCGGCCGCCCATGCCCGTGGGCGAGCCGTTCTGGTCGCGGATCGGGAACAGCACGCGGCCTCGGAACTTGTCGATGACCCCGGCGCCGCGCGATGGCGACCGACCCGGGGAGGCGAGGCCGATCTCGACCAGCTCCTCGGCCCGGATGCCGCGCTTCTCGACGAGCCGGCGGCTCATCGAGTCCCAGTTGTCCGGGGCCCAGCCGAGCTGGAAGGCCTCGATGGTCTGGTCCGTGAACCCTCGGCCCCGGAGGTACTCGAGGGCGGGCTTGCCGAGCGAGGTCGAGGTCAGGACCTGGTGGTAGAACGCGATCGCGGTCTCGAGCACGTCGCGAAGCCGCGCCCGATGGGCGTCCTCGCGCTTGGTCCGCTCGTCGATCTCGACGCCCGCCTTCGCGGCCAGCGTCCGGAGCGCATCGGGGAAGGTGACGCTGTCGCGCTGCATCACGAAACTGAAGACGTCGCCGCCCAGCCCGCAGCCGAAGCACTTCCAGGACTCGCGGCTCGGGGTGACCGTGAACGACGGCGTCTTCTCGCCGTGGAACGGGCAGAGACCCTTGTAGGTCGTGCCCGCCTTCCTGAGCTGGACCGTCTCGCCGATGACATCGACGATGTTCAGCCGGCTCTTGACTTCAGCGGCAACGCCAGCAGCCGTCTTCCTCGACCTCCGAACTCCCCTGCTCCGGTCCCTACGCTCAAGAACTCGGACAGGTTCCCCGCCGGCCCGATCCGCGCGACCGACCGCCGCTCGAACCTACCGGACATGACTGAGGGCCTGTCAAGTCTTGACAGGCCAACTCCAAGGATTCTACCCGGTCAGAGCCCCTCTTGACAACCCCGTTGTCAATACCCTCGGGGAGTATTGACAGGATCCGAGCCGCCCGCCCCCGGGCCTGATGCCGACGGAGTTGGAGGCCTTGGAGCGCCGCGCAGCCCGGGAATCGACCCTTGCGTACGGTGCGACGGGCCATACCATCCGCGCGACCGGGGAGGAGGTCAGGGAGGACCGCGCCATGGGCGACGGCGAGACGCCGAGGAACCCTGCGGACAAGCCGTACAAGGACGCGCCTCAGGGCCTGCGCGATTTCCTGAACTGCGTCGCCAATTCGTACACGTG
>DASUHU010000245.1:0-16232 GCA_036273395.1 Candidatus Limnocylindrales bacterium | reverse complement strand
CGTTCATGAGCTCGGCCCGGTCGAGGTTCCCGACCCGCCGCTTCTCGATGATCGCGAGGGGCGCCTCCAGGAATTCGGCGAAGGTCCGGGCGCGCTTGGCGAACCCGAGGTCGGTCACGACGACGAGGTCGACACCGCGGGCACCCTCCCCGAGACCGTCCAGGCCCTGGAGCGCGAGGGCGTGACCGAGATCTACGCCTGCGCGACCCACGGCGTCCTGTCCGACCCGGCCATCGAGCGAATCGAGGCGTCCGGCCTCCGGGAGCTCGTCCTGACCGACACGGTGCCGCTGCCCGCGGCGAAGCGGATCCCTCGGATCACGACGCTCTCGATCGCGCCCCTGATCGGCGAGGCGATCAAGCGGATCCACCGCGGCGAGTCCGTGGGCGCCCTGTTCTCGAGCGAGGTCGAGTTCACCCAGGAGATGCTCCTGTGGGAGGACGGCGTCGCCCGCAAGCTCGACATCCGGATCGAGCCGGCCGATCGCGAGGGTCGCGAGGCGGTCGGCAGCATCGCAGCGAGGTCCAACCGATGAGCCTCCAGCTCCACCGGCCCGACGGCCAGGGCGGCCTCGAGCCGAACCCGGTCCAGGAGGTCGACTACCGCCGCCAGCTGCGGAACCCTCGCTGGGGCGCGGCGCTCCCCGGCGATCGGCTGCCACGGCTCAAGAACCCCGAGATGAATCCGACCTCGATCGGTCGGTCGGTCGGGCTGTGGGTCGGGCTGGCCGTGCTGACGTTCGCCCTGATCGTGGTCGGCTACGGCACCGGGTTCTGGTCCTTCGGGGGGTAGTCCCGGAGCCCGAACCTATACTTGACCGTCCATGCTTGGCTTCCTGTCCCGCTTCGTCGACTCGAACGACCGTGAGCTGAAGCGGATCCAGCCGTACGTCGACGACATCAACGACCTGACGGACGAGGTCGCGGCGATGTCCGACGAGGAGATCCGCGAGCGGTTCGCGGAGCTCCGGGCCGAGGTCCACGAGAAGGCCGTTCCCGAGGAGCCGTCCGAGGACGAGCTCCACCATCCCGACCTCGAGCGCCGGCGCGACCTGGCCAAGGACCGCCGGAAGCGCGAGATCGCGACCCTCCAGGACGCCCTCGACGAGGTCCTGCCGGACGTCTTCGCGCTCGCTCGCGAGGCGATGGGCCGGACCCTCGGGATGCGCCACTTCGACGAGCAGCTCATGGGCGGCGTCGTGCTCCACCAGGGCAAGATCGCCGAGATGCGGACCGGCGAGGGCAAGACCTTCGTCCCGACCCTCGCCGCGGCGCTCGACGCCCTCGCCGGGCGGGGCGTCCACGTCGTCACCGTGAACGACTACCTGGCCCGCCGCGATCCGCAGTGGATGGGCGCCGTCTACCACTTCCTGGGCCTATCGGTCGGGATGATCCTCGGCCAGCAGTCCGACGGCGGGGCCCAGTCCTACGTCTACGAGCCGGGCTACCCGACGAACGACGAGCGGCTCGTGAACCTCCGGCCGTGCACGCGGCGCGAGGCCTACGCCGCGGACATCACGTACGGCACGAACAACGAGTTCGGGTTCGACTACCTCCGCGACAACATGGTCACGGACCTCAACGAGCGGGTCCAGCGGGAGCGCTACTTCGGGATCGTCGACGAGGTCGACAACATCCTCATCGACGAGGCTCGCACCCCGCTGATCATCAGCGGCCAGGCCGAGGAGTCGGGGGACCTCTACTACACGTTCGCCCGGCTCGTCCCTCGACTCAAGGAACGGCCCGAGGGCGCCGAGGAGGGCGGCGACTACTTCATCGACCTCAAGGATCGGGCCGTGTCGCCGACCGAGGAGGGCATCGAGAAGATCGAGTCCTGGCTCAAGGTCGACAACCTGTACGCCGCCGACCCGCGCCTCGCCCGGCACTTCGAGCAGGCCCTTCGGGCCCACGCCCTCTACAAGCGCGATCGGGACTACATCGTCAAGGACGGCGAGATCGTCATCGTCGACGAGTTCACGGGACGGCAGATGCCCGGCCGGCGATGGAGCGAGGGCCTCCACCAGGCCATCGAGGCCCAGGAGGGCCTGCGGGTCCAGCGAGAGTCCGTGACCCTGGCCACGATCACGTTCCAGAACTACTTCCGCCTCTACGACAAGCTCGCCGGGATGACGGGCACGGCGATGACCGAGGCCGAGGAGTTCCACAAGATCTACGACCTCGAGGTCGTCGCCATCCCGACCCACAAGCCGATGGTCCGCGAGGACCAGACGGACCTCGTCTATCGCAGCGAGGACGCCAAGTTCAACGCGGTCATCGATGAGATCGAGGAGCTGACCGCGGAGGGCCGGCCGGTCCTCGTCGGGACGACCTCGGTCGAGAAGTCCGAGCGCCTGTCGCGACTCCTGGACCGGCGCGGGATCAAGCACGAAACGCTGAATGCCAAGTTCCACGAGAAGGAGTCCGGCATCGTCGCCCAGGCCGGCCGGAGTGGCGCGGTCACGATCGCGACGAACATGGCCGGCCGCGGCACGGACATCCTGCTCGGCGGCAACCCCGCGGGACTCGCGTCGGAGCTGCTCAAGAAGCGCGGCCTCAACCCGGCCGAGGTCGACAAGGCGATCTACGACGCGGCATTCGCGGAGGCCAGGAGCGAAACCGACGCCGAGCATGAGCGGGTCGTCGCCGCGGGTGGGCTCCACATCATCGGGACCGAGCGGCACGAGAGCCGCCGGATCGACAACCAGCTTCGCGGCCGCGCCGGCCGCCAGGGCGATCCCGGCTCGTCGCGCTTCTACCTCTCCCTCGACGACGAGCTCATGCGGCGGTTCGCGTCGGACCGGATCGCGTCGCTCATGGAGCGCCTGGGGCTCGACGAGGACAACTACATCGAGTCGGGGATCGTCGGCAAGACGATCGAGAGCGCCCAGTCCCGGGTCGAGGGCTTCAACTTCGACATCCGGAAGCGCGTGGTCGAGTTCGACGACGTCATCAACCGCCAGCGCGAGACGATCTACGCCGAGCGCGACAAGGTTCTCCGCAACGAGGACCTGACCGACACGATCCGGGCCTTCCTCGACGAGGAGATCGACGCGGTCGTCGATCGGCACGTCGGGGCCGGGGTCGAGACGCTGCCAGAGCCCGCCGAGGCCATGGCCGCGCTGCTCCAGGACCTCAACCGGATGGGCCTCGGCCCGGACCGGGTCTCCGGGGACGAGCTGCTCGACCTCCATGCGCCGGCGGCGATCGCCGACCACGTCAAGGACGTCGCCGACGAGGCCCTCGCGGCACGAGAGGCCGAGATCGGGCCTGAGGCCTGGGCCCAGGTGGAGCGGTTCGTGCTCCTGCGGACGATCGACAGCCTGTGGGTCGAGCACCTGACCGAGCTCGACGACATGCGCCGCGGCATCGGCCTCCGCGGCTACTCCCAGTCCGATCCGCTCAACGAGTTCAAGAAGGAAGCCTTCGGCCTGTTCGAGGAGCTGAAGGACTTCATCCGCCAGAACGTGGCCAATACGATCCTCCGGGTCCAGGTCACGCAGCAGCAGGCCCCGCCGCCGGGCCCATTCGTCATGTCGGGTCCGGGCCAGGCCGCGCCGTCGGGCAACGGCCGGAACGGGTCCAACGGGAACGGCAGCGGCGCGGCCGCACGGACTCCGGTCGCGGCAGGCAGCGCCGGCGCGGGCGGCCGGAGTGTCGCCGCGAGCTTCGGCGGCGCGGTCACCGGCACGGCCGGGACGCGGGCGATCGCGGGCGCGGGCGCGAGCGGCACGGGGGGGAGCGGCGAAGCGAGGGGCGGAGCGAGTGGTGCCGGCCCGGCCCGCGGCGGTTCCCCCGGGGCCACCGGCGCGGGCGCGCAGGCACGGCCGGGGTACACGCCGAGCGGCGACAAGATCGGGCGCAACGACGCCTGCTGGTGCGGTTCGGGCCTGAAGTACAAGAAGTGCCACGGCAAGTAGGCCGGCAGCAGCTCGCTCGGGACCTCGTCCTCGTCGTCACCGCCGCCGCCATCGGGCTCACCGCCGCGACGGCCTACGCGGTGGTCCAGATCATCCGTCAGGGCGAGACGGACGAGGCGCGCCCGGCGGACGCGATCGTGGTGCTGGGCGCGGCCCAGTACAACGGCACCCCCTCGCCGGTGTTCGCGGCCCGCCTGGAGCACGCCGTGGCCCTGTACCAGGAGGGCCTCGCGCCGTGGTTCGTGGTGACGGGCGGGAAGCAGCCCGGCGATCGGACGACCGAGGCGGCGACGGCGAGGGCCTACGCCGAGGCCCACGGCGTCCCGGCGTCCGCGATCCTGGGCGAGGACCAGGCTCGCGACACCCTCGAGTCGATGGAGTCGGTCGGCGCGATCCTGCGTTCGCGCGGCCTGACCTCGGCGATCTTCGTGAGCGATCGGAGCCACATGCTGCGGGTCCTCCGGATGGCGACGGACCAGGGCCTGCACGCCTTCGGCTCGCCGACCGCGACCAGCCCCAGCGACCTGGATCCGCGGGCCCGCTGGCAGGCGATCGCCCACGAGCTCGCCGGGCTGGGGGCCTACCTCGTCGGTGGCGGCCAGCTCATCGACGACCCGGCGGTGATGGGCCCCGGCTGACCGACCACACCCCCGGACGACGCCGCAGGGCGGCCAGGGGCGGCCACGGAGCGGGCCGCGAGGGCCCGCGAATCACCGGACCGTTATGCGCCTGTTATTTCCCTCTTGGCGTAGCCCAGTAGGCCACCTATACTCCCGGCAATCCAAGCGACCCGCGCCCCGTTCCGCGTGCCTCCCAGGCCGCTGTGTGCCCCATCGGTGTGAGAGAGGGAGTCGTGAAGCAGGCTGAGGAAACGACCTTCGTCGATCTCATCGCCTGCGAACGGGATTGCCGGTCCTGCAGCTATGCCGCCGCCCTCGATTGCGATGGCAATTGCGGCGTCTGCCCCCACAACGGCTACTGTCCCTGCGTGAACCCCGTCGTCGCCCGGAGCAAGTCGGCCCTCCGACTCATCGAGCTCCGTCCGATCCTGCTCCACGATCTCCAGGTCCGGAACTGATGGACGCCACGGGCGTCCGGGACCTGGTCGAGCGGATCCGGTCGACCTCGGGGCGTCTTTGACCTCCCCGGCAAGCAGGCCCGGCTGACCGAGCTCGACACGCTCGCGGGCGCGCCCGGATTCTGGGACGACCAGCGCGAGGCCCAGGAGGTGCTGCGCGAGGCCGGCGGCCTGCGCGACGAGATTGCCAGGTGGAGCGCCCTCGCGGCGCGGGGCGACGAGCTCGAGACGCTGAGCGAGCTGGTCGAGGAGTCGGGCGACGCAGAGCTCGCGACCGAGCGCGACCGGGAGGGCGCGTCCCTGGAAGCCGACTTCGGCCGCGAACGGACGGAGCTTCTGTTCTCGGGCGAGTACGACGAGCAGGCGGCGATCCTCACGATCAGCGCCGGCGCGGGCGGGACCGAGGCCACCGACTGGGCCGAGATGCTGCTCCGGATGTACCTCCGCTGGTCCGAGCGCCATCGCTACCGGACCGAGATCCTCGACCAGACGGAGGGCGAGCAGGCCGGCCTCAAGAGCGTCACGGTCGGTGTGAACGGGCGCGGAGCCTACGGCTGGCTGCGGGCCGAGCGGGGTGTCCATCGCCTCGTCCGGATCAGTCCGTTCGATGCCCAGAAGCGGCGCCAGACGACCTTCGGCCTGGTCGAGGTCCTGCCCGAGGTGGAGGACGACGTCGAGATCGAGCTCGACTGGGACGAGATCCGGGTCGACACGTTCCGCTCGCAGGGCGCCGGCGGCCAGCACGTCAACAAGACCGACTCGGCGGTCCGGCTCACGCATCTTCCGACCGGCATCGTGGCCCAGAGCCAGAACGAGCGGAGCCAGACCCAGAACAAGGAGAACGCGATCAAGGTCCTCAAGGCCCGGCTCCTGGAGCGGGCCCTCGAGGAGAAGGAGGCGGAGCTGCGGAAGCTCCGGGGCGAGCACGTCGAGGCCGGCTGGGGCAACCAGATCCGGAGCTACGTCCTCCACCCCTACCAGATGGTCAAGGACCTTCGGACCGAGGTCGAGACCTCGAACACCACGGCCGTGCTCGATGGCGATCTCGATGCCTTCATCCAGGCCGAGCTGGAGCGCGAAGCGACCGAGCCCGATGCCGCCTGACGGGCTGGAGCTCCGGCCCGCCACGCCTGCCGACCTTCCGGCCTGCGAGCGGGTCTGGCGCGATGGCCTGAACGACTACCTCCGTCGGCTCAACCAGTCCGAGGTCCCGGAGGACAACCCGGGGCTCCGGCAGCTGCACGCCCACGCGCTGGCGACGGATCCGGATCGGTTCTGGGTCGCGGATCGGGGAGGCCGCGTCGTCGCGTTCGGGTCCGCGGTCCAGCGCGGGCCGGTCGGGTTCCTGTCGATGCTGTTCGTCGACCCGGCCGAGCAGGCCCGCGGCCTCGGCCGGAGGCTCCTGGGCCACGTGCTGCCGCCGGAGTCGACGCCGATCGTGGCAACCGCGACGGACACCGCCCAGCCGATCTCGAACGGCCTCTACGCCTCGCTCGGGATCGTGCCCCGGATGCCGCTCTTCAATGCGGTCGGACGGCCGCGGGCTGGCTGGCTGGCTCCCGCGCTACCCGCCGGCGTGCGGGTCGAGGCCTTCGTCCCCGAGCACGCGGCGGCGATCGATGCGCTCGATGTCGACGTCGTCGGGTACGCCCATCCCGAGGACCACGCCTTCGTGCAGACCGACACCCCGGGACCGTTCGTGTACCTGCAGGGCGAGACGGTGGCCGGCTACGGCTATGCGTCGCCTGTCGGCCGGATCGGACCGCTGGCGGCCCGGGAGCCGGGACTCATTGGACCCATCCTGGGCCACCTGCTGACGGCCGTGGAGCCGCGCGGGGCGTCGGCGATCTGGCTGCCGGGCGACGCGACGGGCGCGATGGCGGTCGCCCTCGGCGCGGGCCTGCGGTTCGAGGACTTCCCGCTGCTGTTCGGCTGGAACCGGCCGTTCGCGGACTTCGAGCGGTACGTGCCGATCTCGCCCGGGTTGCCCTAGGACCATCGGGCCATGGGGGACGTGTTCGCCGTCCGGTTGCCCGGGCTCTCGATCGGGGTGTAGCCTCGACGCAACGTCCGCTCTGCGTGGTGCCCGCACCCGGAGTCGATGGCGGCCGCGACGAGGCTCGCGGCACCGACCGAACGGCGGAGACCAGCTTGACCCTCGCCCCCCTGCGCGATCGACGCGCCAGCCATGCCCACGAGGCCGACGGTCGAGGCTCGACCGATGGCCTGGCCCCGGCCAGCGGCGTCCGGCGGCCGGTCCTGGTGCTCAACAACGTCACCAAGACCTTCCCGAACGGTCGATCGGCCCTCCGTGAGGTCGACCTCGTGGTCCCGGAAGGCGACTTCGTGTTCCTGGTCGGCCAATCCGGCGCGGGCAAGTCGACCCTGATCAAGCTCCTCATCCGCGACGAGCTCGCGACCGAGGGCCAGGTGGTCCTCGACGGCGACGACCTGGCGCGGCTGCCGCGCCGGCGGGTCCCGATCGTCCGGCGGAAGGTCGGGATCATCTTCCAGGACTTCAAGCTCCTCCCGTCGAAGACGGTCCGCGAGAACATCGGCTTCGCGCTCGAGGTCACCGGCACGCCGAGGCGGCGGATCGGGGCCGCGGTGGAGCGGGTGCTCGCGCTGGTGGGCCTGGTCCAGCAGGCGGAGCAGTACCCGAGCCAGCTGTCGGGCGGCGAGCAGCAGCGGACCGCAATCGCTCGGGCCCTCGTCCACGACCCCCGGATCGTCATCGCCGACGAGCCGACGGGGAACCTGGATCCGTTGATCTCGTGGGAGATCCTGCAGCTCCTGCTCCGGATCAACGAGCTCGGCGTCACCGTGCTCATGGCGACTCACGACGCGGACGTCGTAACCGCCCTCCGGAAGCGGGTCGTGGCCCTCGAGGAGGGCCGCGTCGTGCGCGACGAGGTCGGCGGCGCGTACCACCGCACCGCGTGAGGATCGAGATGAGCGCCGCCTCGTGATCTCCTTCATCGCCTTCAGCGTCAAGCGCGCCTGGCAGGGCTTCTGGCGGAACGCCGCGATGAGCCTCGCCGCGACCGCGACGATGACGCTCATGCTCATGCTGCTCTCCGGCTTCTGGGTCCTCCAGGCCGGGCTGCTGGCGGGCCTCGACTTCGTCGAGCAGAAGGTCCAGGTCGTGGCGGACCTGAGCGACGACGTCTCGCCGGCAACGATCCAGAGCCTCCAGGGCCAGCTCCTGGCGATGCCCGAGGTGCGGGCGGTCGACTACGTGTCCAAGGACGAGGCACTGGCTCGCTTCCGCGCGAACCGCGCCAACGAGGGCCAGTCCGACCTGACGACGTTCCTGCCGGTGAACCCGCTTCCGGCGAGCCTGGAGGTGAGCCTCCGGAGCGCCCAGGACTACGGGCCGGTCACGACGTTCCTGCAGGCCCAGCCCGACGTCGCCCGGGTCACGAACATCGCCGACCTCGCGAACCGGGTCGTGACCGTGACCGACTTCCTCCGGACCGGAGGCGTCGTGGTGCTCGGGGTCGTCGGCGCGATCGTGCTGTTCATCATCATCAACACGATCCGCCTGGCGGTCCTGGGGCGAGCCGAGGAGATCGAGGTCATGCGCCTCGTCGGCGCGTCCGACGCGTTCATCCGCTGGCCGTTCGTGTTCGAGGGGGCGCTCGTGGGGATCCTCGGTGCGGCACTGACCCTGGGCGTGCTCGCGCTCGCCGCGGAGCCGATGAGCCACGCCATGTTCGACTTCTTCCGGATCCTGCCGATCCAGGTCGGCTCGCTGACCCGGGACGTGGTCCTGCTCGTGTTCGGATCGGGCACGGGCCTCGGCGTCCTCGGCGCCTGGGTCTCCGTGCGGACCTACCTGATTCGCTGACCGCCGCTTCGCCTCGGCATGATCCGGGCGGCGACCGGCAGGCGTAGGGGTGAGCGTGAGCGGACGCGGTAGGCTAGCCGCTCGCCGGTCGATCCGGGCGCCCTCCCGTCGCCAGCCGAGCCATCGTCGCAGACCGAGGACCCCGTGATGCTCCCGCAAGACCCCGCCTCCGATCCGGCCACGAGCGCGACCGTGGAGCCGGCTTCGGACCTCACCTCCCTCGGCCCCGAGTCGGGCCCGGACGGCCCCGGCTACGTGGCGCCTCCCGCCCCCGTGCCATTGGGCCGCGGGCCGCGCCGGATCGGGCGCGCGGTCCTGGGGGTGGCAGTCGCCCTCGTCGTCGTCCTCGGCGGGAGTGGCCTCTTCATCTCGGGCTACATGCTCGGCTCGCGCCAGGCCGGCCAGCCCGGCACCAGCGCCGCCGACGCGGCCGCCTTCCAGCCGTTCTGGGACGCGTACCACAACGTCTCGACCCAGTTCGCCCTCGGGCCCGTCGACCAGAAGACGATCGTCGAGGGCGCCATCAAGGGCATGGTCGATTCGCTCGGCGACCCCTACTCGGCGTACCTCTCGCCGACCGACTTCCAGAGCACGCTCCAGGACATCTCGGGGACGTTCGAGGGCATCGGAGCCGAGGTCGGCACGGTCGACGCCAGCGGCAAGGACTCCAACTGCACGACCTTCGGGCCGGATTGCCGGCTCGAGATCGCCCAGCCGCTGCCCGACTCACCGGCGCTCAAGGCCGGCCTCCAGCCCGGGGACGTCGTCACGAAGATCAACGGGACGACGGTCGACGGCCTGACCCCGGACCAGACCACGAGCCAGATCCGTGGCCCGGCCGGCTCGTCCGTGACGCTCACGATCCAGCGCGGGAAGGCCGCGCCGTTCGACGTCTCGATCGTCCGGGCGAAGATCACCCGCCAGGAGGTCGTGACCAAGGACCTCGCCAACGGCTCGGTCGGCTATGTCGAGCTCAGCGGCTTCTCCGAGACGGGCGCCGATGCGGCCGTCGCCGCCATCAAGGCCGATGTCCAGAAGGGCCAGAAGAAGCTGATCCTCGACCTGCGCGGCAACCCGGGCGGGTTCATCGACGCGGCCCAGCGCCTCGCGAGCGCGTTCATCTCGAGCGGGCCCGTGTTCTGGCAGCAGGACGCCGCGGGCACCCAGACGGCGACGAACGCGATCGCCGGTGGTCCGGCGACCGATCCGACCATTCGGGTCGTCGTGCTCGTGGATGGCGGGACGGCCTCCGCGGCCGAGATCGTGACCGGTGCACTCAAGGACACGGGCCGCGCGACGATCGTCGGCCAGAAGACGTTCGGCAAGGGCACGGTCCAGACCTGGTACGAGCTCGGCACGAACGGCGACGAGGGCGGGATCAAGCTCACGATCGCGAAGTGGCTGACCCCGAACAAGACCTGGATCCACAAGGTCGGCATCACGCCGGACGTCGCCGTTGATGTCCCGGCCAACCTGCCCGCTGGCTCCGATCCGATCCTCGACAAGGCGCTCGCGATCCTCGCCGCGCCGCCGGCCTCGCCGGCCCCGGGCGCGTCGTCGACTCCCGGCAACCCCGGCACGCCGGCGACGGGGAGCCCGCTTCCGGGGTCCAGCGATCGGATGTTCCTCGTCGGCTGGGTTGACGTCTCGTAGGGGCGCCGACGCGGTCGTCCCGACAGTTGCGCTCTCAACCTCCATCCGGTAGCGTTCCCCCCGAACGAAAGGAGGTGATGTGCAGTGTCAGATCACAGTCGCTGCACCACCTCGCAGGAGATGGCCGTCTAGTCGGTCACCCCTGTGGGTGGCGAAGCCGCTATCGAAGGCCGGTCCCATGCGGGCCGGCCTTCGTGCGTCCGCGCAGGCGCGCGATCGGTTCGTTGCGCCGTCGGCTGCTCGCTCACCACCTCGGGAGTGCGCTCACATCGCACCCTCGGCCGCGGCTTCCGCTCGCGCGCCTGCGGCGTGTAGCCTGAGCGCCCATGCCCCAGCAGACGATCAGCCTGAATCGGCGCGCCCGCCACGAGTTCGCGATCGACGACACCGTCGAGGCCGGGCTCGTCCTGACCGGAACCGAGATCAAGTCGATCCGGGCCGGGAAGGTCAACCTCGCCGATGCCTACGCCCGGATCGACCGGGGCGAGGCCTGGCTCGTCGGGGCGCACATCGCGCCGTGGGAGGCCGGCAACCGCTGGAATCATGAGCCGCGGCGCGATCGGAAGCTGCTGCTCCATCGGGCCGAGATCGACGAGCTCCTGGGGAAGACGAAGTCGAAGGGCCTCACCATCGTGCCGCTGCGGCTGTACATCGACAACCGCGGCAAGGCCAAGCTCGAGCTCGGGCTCGGCAAGGGCAAGCAGCTCCACGATCGGCGCCGGGATATCGCCGAACGGGACGCACGTCGCGACATGGAGCGCGAGCTCGCCGACGCCACGCGCCGCTAGCACGCCACGACGCCCGATGCGGCGGCGAGGTCGGTGGTCTCGCGATCAGCGAAGGAAGTAGCGGCGCGAGAGCGGGACCTCGGCGAGCGGCTCGGACGCGAGCCCGCGGCCGGCCAGGCTGACCCGGCCATCGCTCGGATCGACCATGACGTCCGCGGTCGCGCGGTTCCGGGCGAGGTCCGAGCGGGTCAGGCCGCGGCAACGGCCGATCGCCACGATCGCGCGACCGGTGTCGAGGCGCCGGCGGATCGCCTCGGGGTCCGTGGCCGACGACACGAACACGACCGAGACGGATGGCGCCCCGTGCGCGGTACCCGCCCACTCCGGCGCGAATCGCGTCGGTTCGGCACGCTCGACGGTCGCGTTCCCCTCGCCGAGTGGCGCCCAGGCCGGGTGCCCGGCCTTGATGACGAGCTCGGGCTTGACCCCGAAGTAGGCCGGCTTCCACAGCACGATGTCGGCGAGCCGGCCGGGCTGGAGCGATCCGACGTGGTCCGCGAGGCCGTGCGTGAGCGCCGGCTCGATCGTGACCTTGGCCAGGTAGCGCAGGACGCGGTCGTTGTCGTGGCCGTCGCGGTCCCCGGGCAGGCCGGGATGGCCGCTGCCCGCCTCCGTGGCGCGCCAGGCCTTCATGGCGTCGGCCAGCTGGATCGTCCGTCGGAGCGACTCCATGATCCGGCCCATCCCCTGCGAGTCGGAGTTCACGATCTGGATCGCGCCGAGCTCATGCAGCGGCCCCTCGGCCGCCATCGTGGCCGGGTGGAGGCGCTCCCGGATCAGGGCGAGATCCTCGGCGACACCGAACGAGGCGCCGTGATTGAGGACGGTCATCGCGACGGTCTCCTCGCCGGCCGAGACGCCCCACGGAACCGTCGGGGTCGTCGAGGAGCAGATGACGCTCGGCTCCCGCACGAGGCCGATCAGGTCGGGCACGTGACCGCCGCCGGAGCCCTCGACGTGGTAGGCGTGGACCGTCCGCCCGGCGATCGCCGCGACGGTGTCCTCGAGCTCGGCGCTCTCGTGGAGCCCGTCGGTGTGGAGGCTGACCGAGACGTCGTGGTCGTCGGCGAACGCGAGCGTCCGATCGATGAGCTCGGGGTAGGCCCCGTAGTCCTCGTGGATCTTGAAGCCGACCGCGCCGGCGTCGAGGAGGGCCTCGAGGTCGGTGGCCGCGAGCGAGCGGGCGTTCGCCTGGAGGCCGACGTTGATCGGCAGGCCCTCGAGGCCCCGGAGCGTCCGCTCCATCGCCGCGGGTGGCTCGTCGAAGCCGCCGCTGATGATCGTCGTGATCCCGCCCGAGAGCGCGGCGGGCATGAGGTTCGGGCTGATCGTGTGGACGTGCGTGTCGATCGCGCCGGGCGTCGCGATCAGGCCGTAGCCGGTAATGGGATTCGTGTGCGGCCCGATCCGGAGGTCGATCCCATCCGTGGCGTCGCCATTGCCCGCGCGTCCGACTCCCACGATCCGGCCGTCCTTGATCCCGATGTCGGCCTTGGCGACCCCGAGGACGGGGTCCACGAGGACCGCGCCGACGATGACGGCGTCGAGCTCCGAGGGACCCGCCTCGGGCTCCTGGGTCATCCGCAGGCGGAGATTCTTGGCATAGCCCCAGATCGGTTCGTCGCCCGGTGCCTGGAGGTCACGCTCGAGGTGCAGCTCGAGAGACGTGTCCCCGAGCCGGATGCGATCGCCGACCCGTGGCCCGAAGCGGGCCCGCCACTCGGTGGGGGCGAGGTGGCGCGCGCTCACGCCCACTGGCCTCGGCTCACGGGTGGGACGCGACTCGAACGAGCCGGACGCGGCGGGTCTCGCCGGGGGCCCAGCGCTCGGAGCTGCCGGCCGGGATGTCGAGGCGAAAGCCGTTCGCGGCGGCCCGATCGAACTCGAGGCGGGCGTTCACGAGCTCGAAGGGGTAGTGCGAGGAGACGCGCACGACCCGGCGGGACGTGTTCCGGACATCGAGCTCGATCCGCTCACGCTCGGCCGGGGCGAGCATCCAGGCCTCGTCAGTCGCGGCCCCCCCGGGCGGCGCGGCGCCCCCGGGCAGCGCGGCGGTCGCATTGGCACCGGTCGGCCCGGAGCGCGGCGCGAGCGGATCCACGAGGACGACGAGGCGCGGACCGTCATCGAGCAGGACCTCGAGGCGGACATCTTCGACGAGCTCCCGAATCCCATCGAGCACGTCGCCGGGCGCAACGGCCGCGAGACCCGCCGCCTCCACCTCGGCGTACGTCCGACCGGCTCGAGCGGCCTCGAGCATCGTGTCGCACATGACCGCGATCGCCTCCGGGGCGTTGAGCCGGAGCCCTGCCGCGCGATGCCGTCGAGCGAGCTCGGCGGCGCTGAAGATCAGGATCCGGTCCGATTCCCAGGGAGTGAGCCGCACACCGACATCGTACCGGCGGGCACGGGGTACCCAGCGCCGGAGCACGAGCCCCCGGTCCCTCGCGACGCTTACCCGAAGGCGTCGGGCGGCAGCTCGACGATCCCGGCGGCCGCCTGGATGAAGCGCTCGGCCTCGGCGGGATCGACCTGGTCGACGCTCGTGTAGGTGAGCCAGCGCGCCCGCTTCGTGATCCCGGCGCCCTCGAGACGCCCGTCGGGATCGGCGATGAGGACGCCCTGGGGAAACCCGAGGTGGACGTGCTCCCGCTCGGGAAAGACCCAGGCGAAGAACGACGAGCGCCGCCCGAGGCGTCGGTCGAAGCCCACCACCCGCCAGCCGACCCGAACGCGCTCGGTCGCATCCGGGACCGCGGCGCGGACGAGCGCGCGCAGGCGGTCCGCGATCGCGCGGTGGGCGGGCGAGCACCCTTCGAGGAAGACGTCGACGGGCATGGCTGCCGGCCGGGCGGGCGACCCGCCGGTCGGACGGCGGGTTGGGCGAGAACCGGGCATCGGGTAGACTGTATCGGTACTCCGAACAGCCGTTCGGATCCCGTGGGGATGCGTGGTCTCGACAGGGTCTGGTTGTCGGTGGACGCGAGCCGAGGTGCCGTCAGGCCTCGTTAAACAGGCGGCAAACCGAAGTACCTGCCAACAAGCAGTCGACTCTCGCCCTCGCGGCGTAACGCCGTACGGTGAGCGTGGAAGCAGCCTCCCTCCCGCGGGCTGTGGAAGCGTCATGCAGCGGGAGTGCGGTCCAGGTGAGGCCCCGTAGCCTGGGATCAAGCCCGATCTAGGGACACGGAGATGGATCTCGTCGGAGGGTGCCGATCCTCGCCCCGAGATCGACGACAAGGATCGGACACGCTCGTAGTGGCTGCCGGCGAAGGGTTCTGGACGGGGAGTTCGACTCTCCCCCATCTCCACCACATCTCGCGATTCCCCAGCCAGGTATTGTTGGGAGCAAGGAAATGTGGCCGATTCGGCCACGTTTTCGTTGCAGGCAACCCCGTCCACGATTTCGATGAGTCGCGTCGTGGCGAGCGGCGCCCGACGTGGTTTGGCAGCGCCGGCCAGGATTTTGTTTCGCCGATCGGCCCGGACGTGGGCGACCTCGACCAACACGTACTATCGCTCTGTCGTGGGGGACTCCCAACGCCTGGCCTTTGAGCGACGTGCTCGCGAGCGCGCCCTTGGCGAGCGACTGGCGGCTGCCCGCCGGAAGGCAGGCATGCGTCAATCAGACGTCGGAAAGAAGCTGGGCTACAGCCAGAGCCGGGTTGCGAAGTTCGAGATCGGCGAGCGGCGCCTCACCCTCGTCGATGCCGCCGACCTGTGCTCCCTCTACGGGATCTCGATCCTCGATCTCCTGGAGCCAGTCGACGCGACCTGACGACTCAGCTGCGCTTGCTCCGCGGCCCACGCAATTCGCGTCTCGCGCCATGCGGACCCGAGCCGGCGCTCACGAAGGAGAAAGGGCGGCGGCAAGAGACCCTCGACCTCTCGGCGCGTTGCGCGCGAGCCCCCATCGAGCAGGACGCGGGTGATGCCGACGACCTGTGCTGTGGCCGACTGCGTGCGTGCCGCGACCCTTGCCTCCCGGCCCGCCGCGCGTCGGTCGGCAAGAAGACGGACCTCGTCGGGCAGAACCCGGCGTACCGATTTGCGATCTACGCCCAGCTTCTTGGACAGCGAGGTCAGGCTCGGAGGATCGTCTGCGGCTGCAGCGCGCCGAATCGCTCGGCGGATGCGCCCCCAGTCGATCAAGTGGCGGGCCGAGGCGGGAGGCGGCCCCGCCTGAGGTTCTGCTGCGCGGTGCTCCGCGAGGTCGGGCGTGATGGGCTCGAGCCGCCCATCGGCGAAGGCCTCCAACTGCCAGCTTCCGAGCGAACACAGTCTCACGAGCCCCAACAGCGAGGGTCGCCGGACTCCGCGACGCCATTGCGACAGCTCGGCGACCGGGAACGGGAGGGACCTCGCGAGAGCCTTCTGGGATCCGGCCTGACCGATGGCCTGCTCCAGAGAGGAGCGGATCCCGGCCAGCGTCGGCGGCTGTGTCAGGAGCGAGGCAACCTGCCGCGAGATCTCGGCGGCCACGTCACTTGAAAGATCCGCCGCGTTGCCCCCGAGCCAGGAACCGCACGTTCCGCAAATCCCGGGGCGGCCGGCAAGCCGGAGCGGGCGCTGCCTTCCGCCGCAGCGCGAGCACGCGACTCGAAGCTCGCAGCCGTGCACTGGGCAATGCGTGATCGCCTTCAACGACCACGCGAGCGGCTCGTAGACCTCGCCACGTTTGGCGAACTCCTCGAGGCACTTCGGGCAGTGGGCGAGCCATGTCCGCAGCAGGCCGTGCGCAGCCACGGCCTCGGACCACGGAGAGCAGGTCAGCACCGAGAGATCGAACCCAACCAGTGTTCCGAGGTCGGATGCCCAAAGGCGTGCCACTCGTTGCATGCCGTTGAGGCCGACCCCCACGGCGAGCAACTCGCCCACCGTGCTGTGGTCTTCGAATCGAGACGGCCGAACGAACTGGGGCAGAACAGTTCGCACGAACGCCACAAG
>DASUHU010000244.1:0-3685 GCA_036273395.1 Candidatus Limnocylindrales bacterium | reverse complement strand
ACCGAGGTGATCGTGAGATCGATGTCGTGCTGGCCGCGCGGCTCGACCCAGAAGAGGTCGTGCTCGGCGCTCGCGCCATAGTGTCCGAGCGGGCGCTCGCCGTAGTCGAACGTCCAGTGCGTGCCGTCGATCGAGGTGAGGGTGTCCGAGCCGGCCGTCGCGACGTAGCCGGTCCCTCCCGCGGCGGGCTCGACCGAGATCGCGCTCGGGTCGACCGTCGGGAACGTCGCCCGGCTCAGGCCCGAGAGCCTGAGCCCCGGGGCGCTGTCGCCGAGCAGCCTCTGGGCGGCCGATACGAGGCCGTTCGCCGCGTCGGCCCGGAGCTTGCCGATCGTCGACCAGGCCGAATGCTGGAGCTTCGCGAGCAGCTCGGGCGGGATGGCGGGCTCGCTCGCGACGGGAGTCGGCGCGGGGGACGGCGTGGAGGGCGAGGCCTGCGCGCCGTTGGGTGGCGAGGCCGCCGGCCCGGTTGCCTGGATCCCGGCCACCCCGCCGGTGAACGTGTGGCCACCGAGGATTCCGGTCCCGAACAGCGTCGCAACCGCGATGAGCACGACCAGCGAGGCGCTCAGCAGCCCGATCGCGGGTCGCCGGTACCGCCCGAGCTCGAGCGCGGGGAGTGGCGGCACCGGGGGGAGTGGCGGCATCGGCGGGAGTGGCGCTCGGGTTGGAGATGTGGCGGGGCCCGGCGACGGCTTCGGCGCGCTCGTCTGCGGCGATGGCAGTGGCTCGAACGCCGCTGGCGGGGGTGGGGGAGCCGGGGCGACCGTCGGGGGTGCCCACGAGATCGTGAGCGGTGGCGTCTCTCGGGTCGGCGTGAACGGCGCCGATGCGGGCTTCGGAGCAATCGGTGCTGGCTTCGGAGCAATCGCATCGGGCATCGGAGCGGCGGGCTCGGTTGCCCGCTCCTCGGGCCGCAGCAGTCTCGAGATGAACGAGGGCCGCGGGACGTTCGGGGAAGCGGAAGTCGGCGCTGGCCGGACCGTTCGGACCGGGATCGGACCCGTCGTCGGTGGCGGCATCCGAATCTGGCGCGAAGGCTGCGGTCCCGTCGGGGTCGGGCCCGCCGCCGCGGGCCTCGACGCGGTGGGTCTCGGCGTCGTCGACAGGACGATCGGTCGAGGCGGGGGAGGCGGCGTCTTCGCCGGGATCGGCTTGCCCTGCCAGGCCCACGGCTCGTGGAGCGTGTCGAACACGACGCCCGGCAGGAGGTCCTTCGCGGCGATCGCGCCGGCGACATCAGCCAGGAGCTCCGCGACCTCGGTCCCGAGCTTCGTCTCGCCAAGCTGCTCGCGGACGGCCGTCGTCGCGGCGTCCCGGGCGAACAGCCACTCGGACAGTCGATGGACTCGACTGATCGCGAACGCCGCGCGCTTCGCGTGGGCGTAGTCGTCCGGATCGATCGTCGCCTTCGCGTCGCGGACCTGGAGCGCGCGGGCGTCGTCGAGCTGCCTGAGCTCGCCGAGGAACGCTCGAACGGCGGTCGTGTTGGGCCCGAAGCTCGATCGGCTGGGGGCCGGCCCCGTGCCGGCGCTCGGGGGAGCGGTCGTCGTCCAGGCGCCCGTGCCGGCGCCCGCGGCGGAGCGCGCCGAACCCGCACTCCCGCGCGATTCGCGCCGGCGCACGGACTGGTCGTATCGACGCCGTCGCTCGGGATCGGACAGCCACTCGCGAGCGAGGTTGATCCGCTTGATCCGCTCGTCCGCCTGCGGGTCCGCCGAGCCGGACGCCTCGAGCACATCCGGGTGGTACCGCTTGACGAGGGACCGATAGGCGGCCTCGATCGTCTCCGCGCTGGCCGAGGCCGGAACCTCGAGCTCGCCGTACAGGTCGAAGCGCGGGACGCTCTCCCGGGACGTCACCGGGCCCAGTGTCCGAGCCCGACCCCGCCCTGTCAGTCAGGCAAGTGCCCTAACCGGGAAGGAAGCTCAACCTCACCTTGCGGATGTCGTTGTCGGCGTTCGTGTCGAGCAGGGCGATCGACTGCCAGGTCCCGAGCGCGAGCCGCCGCCCGACCACCGGGATCGTCACCGATGGCGAGGCGAACGCCGGGACGAGGTGATCGGCACCATGGCCGGTCGACCCGTGACGGTGGGTGTATCGATCATCCCGGGGCAGCAATCGATCGAGCGTTGTGAGGAGGTCCTCCTCGGACCCCGAGCCGAGCTCCATCACGACGAGGCCGCAGGTCGCGTGCGGCACGAACACGGTGAGCAGCCCGTCCGTGTTGGCCGCATTCGCTCGCGCGACCGACTCGACGAACCGCTGGCACTCGCCCGTCAGGTCGAACAGCCCGCGCCGCCGCCCGGTCTGGATGGTCAGCTCGATCGTCCGCATCGGTCAGATGATCGCGCCTCCGGCCGATGCTGCCTCGCGACGCTCGGCCCGCGATGCTCGCGCGATGCTCGGCCCGCGATGCTCGCGCGACGCGTTCATACCTCCGGGGTATCCAGGCTGCTCCTCATACATGGGGCGTATGAAACCGGCGGTTGGAGGCTCCCGCGGGCCCAATGGCCGGCCTCGACGGGCCGCAGTTACCTCCCGGGTATGACGTCCCGCACGAGGAACGGTCGATGCGGCCCTCGGCGAGTCGGTTTCATACCCCGGAGGTAAGGCCGTCCCTGCTGGCGGCCCCGATCAGGCGAGGCCTTCGATCGCCTGGACGAGCGCGTACGCGGTCGCTCGCGCCGCCGGCATCGATGTGCGCCATTCGGCTGTGCCGTGATGGCCGTCGAGGTATTGCCGGCGAGCTGCGAGCAGGGGAACGGCGTGGTCGGGCGTGAGGCGCGACGCCGCCCACTCCGCCGCGGCGTCCTTCGGCATGATGGCCTCGGTCTCGAGGGTCGCCCATATCCTGGCCAGGGTCAGCAGGTCGTTTCGGACGTCGTGCTCGTCGTCGGCGGGTGCGCCGGGGTCGGTCGATCCCGCGCCCGGACCGCCGACGAGGCCGCTCGGGACGACGCCACGCCGGGCTACGCCACGCCGGGCTACGCCACGCCGGAGGACGCCAGGCCGGAGGACGCCAGGCCGGACGACGCCACGCCGGGCGACGCCACTCCCGCCGGTCCGCGCGAGCGCGATCAGCGGCATGACGTCGAGCATCGCGCGCCGGACGTCCGAGAAGGGCACGGGAGCGAGAATCGCCGCGAGCTCCGGCCCGAGCAGCGGGGCATGCCCGAGTCGCGCCTCAGTGAGCAGGATCGCGAGGTCCGGATCCACCTCCGGCCCGGGCACGAACCCGCCGAGATATCGCTCCCGGTCCCACTCCCCGTACTGCAGCTCCCGCATCGGTGGGTAGCGCCAGGGCACGACCTCGTCCCGAACCACGAGGGTCAGCTCGACCGGACGCCATCGGCCCCTCGGCTCGGGCGACCCCGAGATCTCGGGCAATCGAGTCACGATCTGTCGACGTTCCGCCAGGGTCGTGGGCTCGGCCAGCACGCCGAGGATGTCGACGTCGCTCGTCGGCCGCAAGCCGCCGACCGTCGCCGAGCCGAGCAGCGCCGCCGCGACGAGCTTCTCGCCAAGTGCGGCCTTCGCGACCTCGACGACGGCCTCGATCTGCTCGCGATCCGCCGGCTCGAGCCGCTCGAACCTCTCGAGCCGCTCGCTCGCCCCCATCCGTCTCACGCCCAATCGTGTCGCGCGACCAGGACTCCGTCCACCTGCATCACGCACCCAGTAT
>DASUHU010000243.1:0-6536 GCA_036273395.1 Candidatus Limnocylindrales bacterium | reverse complement strand
GTCGCTCCGGGCAATCGCCCGGCCGGCGCGGGTCAGACCGGCGGGTGGACCACCGCGCCGGCGATCGCCCGGAGGCCGGGCCGCTGTCCGTACAGCAGCACGCCCGCGGAGTAGACCCGCACCGCGACGACGGCCACGAGCCCGATCGCCGCCACGAGGAGCACGTAGGCAACCAGCAGCTCGACCGGGTCGACGTTCGACACGGTCAGGCGGGTCAGCATGATGAACGGGCTCCAGAACGGGACCAGCGAGCTAACCCGGATGAGGGTCGAGACCCCGCCGGAGAGCGCCGCCACGGCGAGCAGGTAGCCGGCGATCGCGATGAGGCTCAGCGGCAGGGCCAGGACCTGGAGGTCCTCCGGCCGGCTCACGAGCGAGCCGGCGGCGGCGTAGATCAGCGAGTACAGGACGAACCCCAGGATCCAGAACGCGCCGTACTCGAGCAGCAGGACCGGTGTGATGACGGACAGGTTCACGCCGAGCGGCGTGCTCGTCCCGAGCAGCGCCGCCGCGAGCCGGTCCTCGAGGAGCAGCGTCAGGAGTGCCGGCACCAGGATCCCCACGTACTGGAGCAGGCCGGCCAACCCGATCCCGACGACCTTGCCGAGCACGAGCTGGGCCGGCGACGCCGCGCTGATCAGGAGCTCCATGACCCGGCTCGACTTCTCGGCGACCACCCCCGCGGCGACCCACATGCCGTAGATGACGAGCGTGATGAAGATGAGGATCTCGAACACGATCCCGACCACGCGGCGGCTCGCGACCTCCGCGGCGCCGAGGGCGTGGGCCGCGCCGGGACCCGCCGCCGCGGCGAGATCGATCGCGGGCATGAGGAACGGGCTCGTCGTGCCCGTGGCGCGATTCGCGGTGGTCCAGTCGAGGATCGCGACGAGCAGCGCCCCGACCTGGACGAACTGGGCCTGCTCGGCGCCGATCGAGGGGCCGCTCGTGAACCGGAACGAGAGCCGTCCGGTCGCGTCTCGGCTCACCGTGAGGGCCCCGTCGTAGCGGCTCTCGGCGACCTGCTCGTCGATGGTCGCGGGATCGCCGCCGCGGACGAAGACGTAGCCCGAGGCGCCGGTGGCCGCGGCGGCGCCGTTCACGATCGAGCCGAGCGTGGACATCGTCTCCTGGGCGAGCGCGTTGTCCGTGCTGACCACCGCGATCGTCGAGGTGGACCCGCGATCGACCACGCGGACGAGGACCGGAGTCAGGGACACCCCGATGGCGAGCGCGCCCAGGAGGAGCGTCGAGGCGACGAACAGCCGGCTCCGGGCGCGCTCGCCGAACTCCCGGCTCGCGACGAGCCAGACGTTTGGCAGGAGCGGGTCGCGGCCGCTACCGCCAACGTTCCGGGCGTCGCCACCGCCGCGAATCACGCCACCGCCTCCGCGCCGCTCTCCGCGGCATCCGCGCCGGAGCCGGATGCCGCGGCCGCGGCCGCGGCGCGAGATTCGAGATCGGCCGGCTCGAGCTCGGGCGCATGGCCCACGAGGTCGATGAACACCTGCTCGAGCGACGGCTCGTCGAGCTCGAAGTGGGTCACGCGTGCGCCGGCCGCGACCGCGGCTGCCAGCACGGCCCCCGGCTCGACACCCGGATCCAGCTCGATCTCGGTGCGCTCGATGCCCGGCCGCAGGATCCTCGCGCCCGTCACGCCCCCGAGCCAGGGCAGCCGGTGGTCATCCTCGACCGCGATCCGGACCAGCCGCCGCCCGGTTCCCCGCTTGACCTCGCGGAGCGGGCCCGATGCGACGGCGCGGCCCCGATCCACGATCGTGACCGACTCGCACATCGCCTCGACCGTCTCCATCTGGTGGGTCGAGAGGAGGACGGTCCGGCCGGCGTCTCGGAGCTCGAGGATCGCCTCGCGGAGCAGGACGATGTTCACGGGATCGAGACCGGTGAACGGCTCGTCGAGCAGCAGGACCCGGGGTTCGTGCAGGACCGCGGCGAGGAACTGGACCTTCTGCTGGTTGCCCTTCGAGAGCTCCTCAGCGCGCCGGTCGGCGAAGTCGGGTACGCGCAGGCGAGCCAGCCACTCCCGCGCGCGCCGCGTCGCGACGTCCCGCGGGACGCCCTGCAACCCGGCGAAGAACACGAGCTGGTCCAGGACCCGCATCTTCGGGTAGAGCCCGCGCTCCTCGGGCAGGTAGCCCCACGTGTAACGAGGCAGGGAGCGGTGATCGACCCCGTCCAGGGCGATGGACCCGGCATCCGCCCGGAGCACGCCGAGCGCGATTCGCATCGTGGTGGTCTTGCCGGCGCCATTCGAGCCGAGGAAGCCCATGACGTGCCCGCCAGGAGCGTCCATCGCCAGACCATCGAGCGCGGTGATCCGCCCGAAGCGCTTGACGAGACCCGAGACGACGAGCGACATGGCGGCCGGAGGATAGCCGCGGGCGGGCGGCGCGTCCGCTCGCCGATCGTCCCGGTCCGGCAGCGATCGGCGCAGAATCGGCGCATGACCATGACCCGCGAGCCCGAGGCGACGACGCCGACGAGCATCCACGCCGATCGCGCCGCCGGACGCCTCGACATCGACTGGGCCGATGGCCATCACACGACCTACGCGGCCGACGAGCTTCGCTGGCTGTGCCCCTGCGCGTACTGCCGCGGCGAGGCCGGGCTCCCGGGCTGGCTCGACACGAAGCCGACCCTGACCGCCGATCAGACCCGCCTCGTCGACGTCCACCTCGTGGGCTCGTACGCCATCGCGCCGCAGTGGGGCGACGGCCACCATACGGGCTTCTACCCGTTCATCCTGCTGCGCGATCGCTGCAGCTGCGAGATCTGCCAGGCAACCCGGGAGGTCGCATCGTGATCGTCTCCACCGCGCCGTTCATCGCCGGTCATCGGGTCACCGAGACGAAGGGCCAGACGTTCGGGCTCGTGGTCCGGAGCCGGGGCCTCGCCGGCAACGTCGTCGCTGGCCTTCGATCGCTCGTCGGGGGCGAGATTCACGAGTACACCCAGCTGCTCGAGGACACCCGCCGCCAGGCGATCGACCGACTCGTCCAGAACGCGACGCTCATGGGCGCGAACGCCGTCATCTCGATGCGCTTCGACAGCAGCGAGCTGGCGAACACGATGAGCGAGATCGTGGCCTATGGCACGGCCGTCGTCGTCACGCCCGACGCCACCGCCTCGCAGCCCGGCGAGTAGCCCCGGTCCCGTAGGCCCGAGCGGTCGTCCGGGCTTCGGCTCCAGCGCTCGGCTCGCGTCGTGACCGGGCTCGTGGTTCGCTCGCTGCTCGTCATCGGCGGCCTGCTGATCATGCTCGCCGGCACCGCGGCGCTCGTCCTCGCGTTCGACGTGTTCGACGGGCTGCTGGCGATGGGGTTCGGGGCCGCGGTCGTGCTGGCGGTGGCCTTCGAACGACGGCGGTATCGGTCGGAGGCCGCCGAGCAGACCAACGCCGAGGCCGGCCCGGGCGGCGGCGAGACGCCCGGCACGCGTCTCGAGCCGCGCTTCCGGCCCACCGCGGAGGTCTTCATCGACCCGTCGACGAATCAGCGAATGCGCGTCCACGCGGATCCGGTCAGCGGCGAGCGCCGCTACGTCGCGGAACCTTGAGGGCCTGGCCCGAACCGTCGTGAGCGCCGATCCGACCGAGGTCGAGGCCAAGTTCGCCGTCGGGAATCGCGCGGCGATCCTCGCGGTCATCGAGCGCGGGGCGCCTGCCGAGCTCGCGGGCTTCGAGCCAGCCGGCCCGAGCGAGCTGCGGGAGGTCGTGGACCGCTACGTCGATACCCAAGGCGAGCCCGGCGCGCTGTCCACGTTTGGGTACCGGGCGCGTCTGCGGACGGAGCACCGCCAGACGACGCTGACGATCAAGGGCGAGGCCCACCGCGATGGCGTCATCACCGAGCGCCTGGAGCTTGAGGGTCCCGCCACGCTGCGGCTCGATCCGTCGAGCTGGCCGCCATCGGTGGCACGCGATCGGCTCCTCTCGCTGCTCGCGGCCGCCGCCGGGGCCGGGACCGGGGCCGGGCCCACGACCGATCCTGCGCGCGGCCCGGGCACGAGCGACGGCCGCCTCCGCGTCGTCGCGAGCCTTCGCCAGCATCGCCATGTCCGCCGATTTCGCCGAAGCGGAACCATCGTCGAGATCAGCCTCGACGAGCTCGAGGCGCCGGGCGGGCGGTCGGCCGCCGAGGGAGCGCCGGCGGACGCGACGGGCTCGCCCGCACAACGGCAGCGGATCGAGCTCGAGATCGAGCTCAAGGCCGGCGATCGCTCGGATCTCGCGGACCTGGTTGCGGCGCTGTCGGCGACGAGTGGCCTCAGGCCCGCGCTCGGCTCGAAGCGGGACTTCGCGATCGGAGCGGCCAACCGCCGCTGACGGGGGACCGGAGCCGCCCGGTCCCCGCGATGGTTTCACATCGTGTTAACGACCCACGGACCGCGGGTTGACGGACAGTCCCAACCCTTGGCAGTGGCCGGATACCCAGCCGAGCCGCGGGCGCCGCCCATCCACCCGGGTGCGCCGCCACAGGAGGACGAATCGAGTGACGACCACCTTCCCCAGGCGAGCCGTCGGCGCAGCCGCCGCGGCATTGCTCGCCGTCGCCGCCTGCAGTGGTGGCACGACCTCCGCGCCCGGCGGCTCTGCAGCGGCGACAACCGGCGCCATCGGCTGCGTGGCCGGGAGCATCACGGCGTCGGGTTCCACGGCCCTCCAGCCGCTCGTCGATGCGGCGGGCAAGGCCTACCAGCAGGCCTGCTCGGGCGCCACGATCGTCGTCCAGGGGGGCGGTTCTGGGACGGGCCTGACGCAGGTCCTCCAGGGCGCCGTCCAGATCGGCGACTCCGACGTGACCGCCGGCTCGAAGCTCGCGACTCCGGACGTCAACTCCCTCGTCGATCACATCGTGGCGCGACAGGGCTGGATCATGGTCACGAACACCGATGTGACCGGCGTCGTGAACCTCACGACCCAACAGGCGACCGACATCTGGACCGGCAAGACGACGAACTGGAAGGACGTCGGCGGGCCGGACATGCCGATCGTGCTGATCCTTCGACCGTCGTCCTCCGGGACGCGGGCGACGTTCCGCCAGATCGTCCTCGGCGGGCAGGCCGAGGCCAATACCGGCACGACGCTGACCGAGGACTCCAATGGCGCCGTCACGACGTCCGTGCAGCAGACGCCCGGCGCCACGAGCGTCATCGGCTTTGCCTACTACGTCCCGAACAAGAGCGGCCTCAATGGGCTGCAGCTCGACGGCGTGGACGCCACCGTCGACAACATGACCAACGCGACCTACAAGCTCCAGGCCTTCGGCCACATGTACTCGAAGGGCGATGCGACCGGCCTGACCCAGGCGTTCCTCGACTACATGCTCAGCCCCGAGGTCCAGACCACCCTCATTCCCTCCCTGTATTACGCCCCGGCCGGCAGCCAGTAGCCAGCCGGGCTCGAGTCCCGCGAGGAACGGTTGACGACACCCAGCCTGGCGATCGACGGCACGCCCATCCGGCGATCCCTCACGCTCGGCGAACGGATCGACCTGCCCCTCCGCGTGACCCTCGCGGCGGCAGGTCTTGTCGTGCTCCTGGTCGGGCTCCTGCTGGCCTTCATCGCCTGGAACGGCCTCCAGCTCTTCGCCGGGTCGGGGGTGCCGCTCGGCCAGGTGCTCAGCGTGACCTGGCAGCCGGACCCGAGCCTCCCGGGCGTCAGCTACGGGCTGCTGCCGTTCGTCGCGGGGACGCTGGCCGTGATGGCGCTCGCGGCGATCATCTCGACGCCGCTCTCCGTCGGGCTGGCGCTGTTCATGGCCGAGGTCGCACCGCGCTGGGCGCGCTCGATCACCCAGCCCGCGATGGAGGTCTTCGTCGGGATCCCGAGCGTCGTCTACGGCTGGCTCGGGCTGACCATCCTCGTGCCGTTCCTGCGGGCGAACCTCAGCGGCCTGGGCTTCAGCGTCGGGTTCAGCTGGTTCGCCGGCGCCCTCGTGCTGTCGATGATGATCCTGCCGACGATCACGAGCGTCGCCCTCGACGCGTTCAGGACGGTGCCCGCGGAGCTCCGAAGCGCCTCGCTGGCGCTCGGCACGACGCGCTGGCAGACCATTCGCCACGTCCTGGTCCCGGCCTCGCTCGCCGGGGTCGTCACGGGCGTCGTGCTCGGGATGATGCGGGCCGCCGGCGAGGCGCTGGCGGTCCAGATGGTCATCGGCAACACGCCGGTCATCCCGACCAGCCTCACTCGGCCGATGACGACGCTCACGAGCGAGATCACGCTCGACATGGGCAACACCGTGGCCGGCGAGCCGTGGAACCAGGCGCTCTGGACCATGGGCCTCGTCCTGCTCCTGATCTCGTTCACGTTCGTCGTGATCGTCCGCCGGCTCTCACCGCGGGCCAGCGTCATGCGATGAGGCGCCGGATCTGGGCCGACCGAGCCGCGACCGGGGTCCTGTGGGGCATCGCAATCGTCGTGCTGGCGATCCTCCTGGCGATCATCGGCCACTTCGTGGTGGCCTCGATCGGGACGATCGGCATCGGGTTCGTGACCGGTGACCCGAGCGACG
>DASUHU010000242.1:0-4403 GCA_036273395.1 Candidatus Limnocylindrales bacterium | reverse complement strand
CCGTTCCGCGACGAGCCGGGCTGGTTCGACGGCATGGCCGCCCCGGGCGGCCTCCAGGCCGCGGCGCGCGGACGCGACGCGCGAGCGAGATTCGCCGAGACCGACGAGTTCGACCCGAGTCAGTTCATCGAGGCGGACTGGGCAGCGCTCCGGGCCGAGTGGCGCTCGCTCGGGGCCGACGCCGGCGCGGCCGGCGAGGCTTCGCCGGACGGCCTCATCGACGATGACGTCGCGTTCGCGAGGCCCTGGGGCTTCGAGCCTGGGGGCGTCCGCCAGCCGGTGCTGCTGATGCACGGCGGAGCCGATCGGGTCGTGCCCCCGGGCCACGCCCGCTGGCTCCTCGACGCCCTGCCCAGCGCGGAGCTCTGGCTTCGGCCGCGGGACGGCCACGTCTCGGTGCTGACCGGCGTCGGCCTGGCGATGGACTGGCTCCTCGAGCGCTCCGGCTCGTGAGGGTCACGCGGCCTCGGGGTTTCGACGGGCTGACCGTCTGGCTCGCGCCCGGAGCCGGCGACGCACGGCGGAGGCCGCGTGACCGGGCTCGGAATCGAACGACCCGAGGCGGCTGACACCTCGGGTCGAAATGGGGCTCTGCGTTCCGGCGCCCAGCGGGCGCCGTGCCGAGAGGAGTCTTGGGACTAGCCCCGCATCGTGCGGAAGCAGTCGGAGCAGTAGACCGGCTTGCCGGTGGTCGGGCGGAACGGGACACGTGCCTCGTTGCCGCAGTTGGAACAGGTCGCGGTGAACATCTCGCGCGGGCCGCGGTCGTAGCCGCCGCCGTAGCCGCCGCCACCGCCGGAGCTGTAGCCGCCACCGGAGCTGTAGCCGCCGCCACTTCCGTACGAGCCGCCCTCGCTGGTGTAGCCAGACGAGTAGCCGGCCCCGGACGACTGGCGCGCAGCCTTGCGGGCGGCCCGGTCAGCCGGGCAGCGGCGCGGCTCGGTGAAGCCACGCTGCGCGTAGAAATCCTGCTCGGAAGCGGTGAAGACGAACTGCTGTCCGCAATCCGCGCAGGTCAGGGTCTTATCCGTGTACAAGAAACGAAACTCCTCTCGGTAGCCGCCGCGATCCCGCTCGGGTCTCGCGTCAGCCGTGAGAGGAGTCCGGTTTCGAGGTGGTCTACACGTATGCGGTCACGGGCGCATCCCGTGACGTTGGGCGACTCTCAGAATACGGGACATTCCGCACGCTTGACTAGCCCCGATTTACGTTGCGCTCAAGTTCGGGACCGAGCCGGCTCCGCCCAGCCCTTCGACCGCTCCACGGCCCGATGCCAGCCATCGATCAGCCGCTCGCGTGCCGAGGCCGGCATCGAGGGCTCGAACCGCCGCTCGAGGGTCCAGGACGCGGCCACGTCGGCGAGATCCGCCCAGAACCCGATCGCGAGGCCGGCCAGCTGGGCCGCACCGAGCGCGGTCGTCTCGAGCACGGCCGGCCGATCCACGGGAACGTCGAGCAGATCGGCCTGGAGCTGGAGGAGGAGATCGTTCGGCGCCGCCCCGCCGTCGACCCGAAGCGCGCTGAGTGCCGGCGCGCCGTCGGCGCGCATCGCGGCGACGACATCCGCCACCTGGAGCGCGATCGACTCGAGCCCGGCCCGGGCCAGCTCGGCCAGGCCGGTTCCGCGGGTGATGCCCACGATCGTGCCCCGGGCGTGGGGATCCCAGTACGGCGCCCCGAGCCCGGTGAACGCGGGCACGAGGAACACCCCGCCCGAGTCCGGCACGGACGCGGCAAGGGCCTCGACCTCGGCCGCGTCCTCGACCGCATGCAGGCCGTCGCGCAGCCACTGGACGACCGAGCCGGCCGCGAAGACCGAGCCCTCGAGGGCGTAGGCAGGTGCTGATCCGGATCCGAGGCGCCAGGCCACGGTCGAGAGCAGGCCGGCCGTCGACGCGATGACGTCGGGCCCGGTGTTCAGGAGCAGGAACGCGCCGGTGCCGTAGGTGTTCTTGGCGTCGCCGGGCTGGAACGCGGACTGCCCGAACGTGGCGGCCTGCTGATCGCCGGCCAGCGCCGCGATCCGGATCGATCGCCCGAAGAGGTCGGGGTCGGTCTCGCCGAGGACGCCGCTCGTCGGGACGAGCTCGGGCAGCACCGCGGGCGGGACGTCGACGAGCCGCAGCAGCTCCTCGTCCCAGTCGAGCCGATGGATGTCGAACAGCAGCGTCCGGCTGGCATTCGAGGGATCCGTGACGTGTCGGCGTCCGCCCGTCAAGCGCCATGCCAGGAAGGTGTCCACGGTCCCGAAGGCGAGCTCGCCACGTTCGGCGCGGCGGCGAAGCCCCGGGCCCGAATCGAGGATGTGGGCGATCTTGGGCCCCGAGAAGTAGGCATCGAGCGGCAGGCCCGTCCGCTCCCGGAACAGTGCCTCCAGCCCGCGCGCCCTGAGCGCTTCGCATCGTGCCGCCGTGATCCGGCTCTGCCACACGATCGCATCGTCGACCGGCTCACCGGTCGATCGGTCCCAGACGATCGTCGTCTCGCGCTGGTTCGCGATCCCGATGGCGGCGATCCGCGGCGCGCCACCGACTTCGCGCACGACCTGCTGCGCGACCGCGAGCTGCGATGACCAGAGCGCCTCGGGGTCATGGGTGACGTGACCCGGCTCGGGGAAGCGCTGCTCGAACGGCCGCTGGGCCGATGCCACCGGCCGGCCGGACCGGTCGAAGGCGATCGCTCGCGACGAGGTCGTGCCCTGGTCGAGGGCGAGGATCAGGTCTCCGGCCATGGGACGCCGTACTCCGAACGAGCCGTGTCGAGATACGAGCCGACCTCGCGAGCCCGGCGCGCCGCATCCCAGCCGAGCTCCCGGCCGAGCAGCTCGGCCACGAACGCCGCGATGGCCGCTCCCCGATCCGGCAGCACCTGGGCGAGGCGGAACCTGCGGGCAAGGACGTCGTCGAGGGACAGCGCGAGCTCCTGGCGCGCCGCCCACGCCACCTCGGCCGCGAGATGGCGCTCAGCGCCGAGATCCTGCGGCCGCCCGTCGCCGCCAACGAGCCCCAGGTCGCTGCCCAGCGCGAGCACCCGGCGCGCCTCGGTCCCATGGCGCGCCACGAGGCGAGCGGCCGCGATGCCATCCGCGTTCGGCGCCGAGGCAGCGATGGCCCGGGCTTCGCGATCGAGCTCGTCGAGCGGCGCGGCGCCGAGGAGCGGCAGCTCGGCCGTGCGCGACGGGCGCCGCTTCGCCTCGGTCCGCCCGAGGGCCGCATCGACGACGTCTCGGGCCATGACCCGGTAGGTCGTGTACTTCCCGCCCCCGATCCGGACGACGCCCGACGGATCCGTGCTCACGCGGTGCTCCCGCGAGGTCTTCACGGTCGAGTCGCCCGAGCCACCGACGAGCGGCCGCATCCCGGCGTAGGTTCCCACGAGGTCGCGCCTCGATAGCTCGAGGTTGGTCTGGGCATTGACCGTCGAGAGCAGCTCGTCGACGTCGGCGTTCGGCGCCGACAGCCGATCGGGTGCGCGCCCGTCGAGATGATCGGTGGTGCCGATGATCCAGTGGTCGGGCCAGGGGATGATGAACACGACGCGGCCCGGGATCCGGAGGGTCATCCCGCCCCTCGCCTCGAGCCGGTCCCGGCGGATGATCACGTGGGAGCCGCGGCTCGGCGTGACGGCCGCGTCGCGGCCGTGGCCGTGGCGCTGGCCGTTATCCGGCGATGTCGTCGCACCTGCCGAAGCGAAGCGCTCGTCCGGGCGGGCGCTCCAGACGCCCGTGGCGTCGATGACCCGATCAGCCCGGACATCGAACGCGGTGTCGGTGAGCAGGTCGCGAACGCGCGCGCCGGCGATCCGGCCGTGCTCCTGCGAGGGCGCCTCGGCGCGCACGCGCGTGACGGCCACGGGGCGAATCTCGCTCGCGAGGGCGGTTCGGAGGACCGTCAGCGCGAGGCGGGCGTCGTCCTCGACCCCGTCGTGGTAGACGATCCCGCCGGTCAGGCCCCTGCGCCTGAGCGATGGCGCGTACTCGCGGGCGCCGCTCGGCCGGAGATGCCGCGAGAAGCCACCGTCACGACGCGCCCCGAGGAGGTCGTACAGCAGGATCCCGGAACCGTAGAAGCCCTGGTGGACGAGCGGGATGCCGTAGACCGGGAACAGGAAGGGCTCCAGCCGGACGAGTTGGGGCGCGAGGCGGAGGAGGCGTGACCGCTCCTCGAGGGCCTCGGCCACGAGCCCGAAGTGGAGCTGCTCCAGGTAGCGCAGCCCGCCGTGGATCAGGCGCGACGAGCGGCCGCTGGTCCCCGACGCGATGTCGAGCTGCTCGACGAGCGCAGCCTTGAGGCCGCGCGAGGTCGCGTCGAGGAGCGCCCCAGAGCCGACGATGCCCCCGCCGACGATGAGCACGTCCCAGCGCTCGTCCGCGAGCCGGCGCAGCGCGGTGGCGCGGGCCGCCA
>DASUHU010000241.1:0-2860 GCA_036273395.1 Candidatus Limnocylindrales bacterium | reverse complement strand
GACCGCGGGCCTCCGCGGCACGACGATCAAGGCGTACAACGGGGCGGATCAGAGCGATCCGCTGACGACCCAGCTGCTGCAGAAGGTCTTCGGCGTGACGGTCACGCCGGTGACCGATGCCTCCGTCCGGGTCGACTTCATCGTCATCACCGCGAAGTCGACGCCGCTCCTGACGCCGCCGCCGGTGCCCTAGGGCCTGCCGCCCGCGGCCGGCCCCGGCGCGCTACCGGACCTTGATCGGCGTCAGCCAGTGCTTGAAGCGGTCATCCTGGCCGCGAACCGCGGCGAAGTAGACGTCATGGATCTCGCGGCTGATGGGCCCGACGCGGCCCCCGCCGATGGGCCGATGGTCGAGCTCTACGACCGGCGCGAGCTGGACACCCGTGCCGCACAGGAACAGCTCGTCGGCGACGTAGATCTCGCTGCGATCGACCGGCCGGACCTCGGTCGGCACGCCGAGTGCGGCGGCGATCTCGAAGACGCCGGTCCGGGTGATTCCCTCGAGGATGTCGTCCGAGGTCGGGGGTGTGATGAGGATCCCGTCCCGGACCATGAAGAAGTTCGCGGCCGAGGCCTCCGAGGCCGAGCCGTCCTTCGTCAGGACGAGGGCCTCGTCGTAGCCGTTGAGCTCGGCCTCCGACTTCTGAAAGGCCATGTTCACGTAGCCGCCGGTGATCTTGCCGCGCGCCGGAATGGCGTCATCGGCATTCCGCCGCCAGGTCGAGGTCATCATCGTGATGCCCCGCTCGACATCGACGTAGTTCCCGAACGGGACCGCGAACAGGCACAGCTCGTGGGGCATCCCGTGGAGCTTCACCCCGACCGCCGTGCCGGATTTGTAGACCGAGGGGCGGATGTAGACGTCCTCCCGGAAGGCGTTCCGGGTCACGACCTCGGTGGCGATCCGGACGAGCTCGTTGACCGGGGGCAGGTCGTTCATGAGCAGGATCGAGGCGTTCCGGCGGAGCCGCTCCATGTGCTCCCGGAAGCGCAGCCCGTAGAGCGTCTCGTCGGACTCGTTCCAGTAGGCACGAATGCCCTCGAAGACCGCGATGCCGTACATGAAGCCGGTCGTCATGATCCCGATCTTCGCGTCACGCATCGGCACGTACTGACCCTCGAAATAGACGGTCAGGTTGTCGACGCGCACGGGAGAACCGGAAGTCGCGGGGTGAGTCCCCTCGGCTCCCTCAGGCTTGTGGGTGAGCATTCGAGGCGTCGCTCCTCGTGGTCGCGGCAGTGGCCGCGGGATCGGCTGTCAGGCCGGCCCGGAGTATATCCCCGGCCTTCGCCGGGGTCCGAGGCCGGCAACGTCGCAGCTGGGTTGCGGTTCGGGCAGCCCCGATCGTCAGCCGGTCGAGATTGCGAATGCGACCACGGCGAGATAGGCGACGTAGAAGCCGACCCCCACGAGCAGGCCTCGAGCCCGAAGCGAGCGGCCCGCCGCGAACGGCCCAACGATGGCCGCGGTGGACAGGAGCGCGATGAGCGACGATGCGAACGCGACCTCCGTGCCCGACCGGAAGGTCCACTCGTGCGGGGCCAGGACCAGGGCCGAGAGCGTGGCGATCGAGGCCTGGAAGACCATCGCTCCGGTGATGTTCCCGATCGCCAGCGTGTCCTTGCCCTGCCGGACCCACAGGACGGCGTTCGCCGCCTCGGGCAGCTCCGTGGCGATCGGGGCCACGATCAGCGCCAGGAGGACCTCGTCGATGCCGAAGCCGCGGGCGAGATTCGTCACGCCCGCGACGAACGCCACCGCGCCGATCACGATCGCGAGGAGCCCGACGACGACCTGCACGACGACGACCCGCAGCCGTGGCGGATCGTCCACGAGGTGGGCGACGGCCCAGTCGAGGCGGCGCAGCCGGAGCGGATTGAGGCCCTCGGCGTCGACGATCGACTCCGCCCGGAGATGGCTTCGGACGTACAGCACGTACAGGGCGACGAGCACGACCGCGACGACGAGCTTCGGCCACGTCGGGTCGAGCGGCAGGAAGGCCGAACCGATCGCGATGGCATAGGCCGGCAGGAACGACCGGAGATCGGTCCGAACGACCGAGCGATCGACGGCGAGGAGCGCGCCGGTCGTTCGCCGCCGCGCTGCCAGCAGGACCACGAGCCCGGTCACGCCGAGGGCAAGGGTCGAGAGCATGAACGGCGCGCCCAGGATCGCGCCCACCCCGACGTCGCTCGACGTCCCCCCGGAGACCACGATCGCGACGATTGGGATCGTCGTCTCCGGCAGCGCCGTCCCGACCGCGGCGAACACCGAGCCGACGGCGCCCTCGCCGACGCCCAGCTTGTGCCCGAACCACTCGACGGCGTTGGTGAAGAGCTCCGCGCCGAGCAGGATGAGCCCGAACGCGACGACGAGCGTCGCCAGGTCGAGCACGGATCAGGCGCCGGCCAACCCGGCCGCGACGCCCGCCGCGATGACGATGAGGACGAGCAGCGCGACGCTGGCCATGGCCCGCTCGCCAGAGCGGGCGTAGCCGGACAGGCCCGCAGCGACGCGGCCGGCCGGCGTCGCGATGACGATCACGAGCCCGAGCCACAGGAACCCGGCGGGCTCGAGCGCCGCGAGCTGCGCCGGGATGCGGGTGAGGTCGAAGGCCGGCGGCGTATCGGTCGGCGAGCCGCCCGAGGCGAGCAGGAGCGCGCCGCCGATCGCGAGCATCACGACGGAGGCGAACGTGCCGATGCCGAGCAGCCGCGCGATGCGGCCCTCGATGCTGCGGTCGACCGTTCCCGGGTCGGGTTGCCGACGCCCGGTCATCCGAGGCCCACTGCGAGCCGGCCCATCTCGTACGCGGTGTAGAGCAGGACGGCGACGAACAGCCATCGGAGGACCGTGAGG